>CAZFBB010000115.1:0-9886 GCA_964517235.1 uncultured Fusobacteriaceae bacterium | reverse complement strand
CTTCGTTAAACCATTTAACTGTACCTTTCATTTACATACCTCCGTATTAATTATTATTAATGTGATAAAAATGAAAAATAAAATAATACGAAAGTCTTAAAACTCAAATATTAATTTAAATCTACTTCTATACATCTCAGACCATATTATACAATTATTTTATCTATTTGTCTAGTATTATTTTTAAGATATTTAAAAAGATAGACAGATTTTTTTCTAAGGCAATACTAAATAACCATAGAAGAAATAAATATACTGGTAGATATAGATTAATTGTTATGAAATAGTATTTTTAACAAATCCTTACAAAATAATTCTTGATAAGCTGGATTTTTATTTAGTTCCAGTTTAGAAATTGTTTCAAAATCTATTCCTATATTAAGTTCTACCTTTTTTAATTTAGCCAAACTTTTTTTATTAATTTCTATAGAACTTTTATATTTTTTATAAATATCCCTCTCAAATCCAATGAGATTAATAAAAGGAAATCTTTTTTTTATTCTCTGAGCAATAAGAAGACCTTCAGGATCTATATCTCCACTGTAAAAAGTCTCTATATTCTTTTCAAGTTTTTCTATGAATAAATAAGCACTTTGATTAAGCTCTCCTCCTGTACAAATAAGGCTTAAAGGATAATTATACTCAATCAGCATTTTTTTCAAAGTAATATAAGCATTAGGGTTTTCTACGATCAAAACTTTAGAATTTTGAGCAACAATCTTTTTAAATTTTAGAATATTAGATAAATTTAAATTCACATCCTCTTTTTCCTTCAAAGCTCCTTCAAGAATAAGAGAATTTTTATTGTTACTATTAATTGCTCTAAACCCATAAGTTATAATAAAAGTATTTAAAGGGTTAGTAGTAAGACCTGCACTTAATAAAAGCTCTTTTTCTTTTTCTAAAGTTATTTTTTCATTTATATTTTCACAAAATTTTAAGTATTTGATTACTTGTTTATAGTGTGGAGAATTTATGTCTAAAAAATGAGGCTCACCTATTAGTTGTCCTGAAAAATTTCCCAAAGTTTCATTAAAGGTAGTATATAAGTTGTTAAATATTATAAATAATTTGTCAAAAAAATCGAGTTTTAAAAGATAAGGATTAATAACTATATAATCTCTTAGCAATTTTGTTTTGCTTTTTTTCAAATAACTATTTAATAGATTATTACTTCCCAAATTTTTTTCTTGAATTTCTTTTTTTTTCCAAATTAATTTTTTTCCCAAAACTTCCTCTACTAAGTCTTTTAATTGATTAGGTTCTTCTAAGCCAATAGACTCAGAAAGTTTTTTTATAGGGATATTGATTTCATTATTATTAATTATAAAGCCTAAAGAGGAAATAGCTTTTATCTCCTCTTCCTCTAAGTTTTTTATAGTTAAATTTCCCTTCATTTCTCCAAAAGAATAGTATTTTTTTCTTAAAAGTTCTATAATCCTACTTGAAGATTTTTTTTTAAAAAACTCCAAAAGTTTTTTATCTAAAATAATAATCTTTGCCCTCCTTCTTCACCTCTAAGATCACGGCTTCTTTCAACCCCATTCCAAAGGTATTTTATTAAAGTGATAAATCCTTCTGATGGTGCAAGGTTTCTTTTGGCCGTCATATTTTCAATGTAGACTATGGCTAATGCTTTGACAGTATCATAAGTTCCACT
This sequence comes from uncultured Fusobacteriaceae bacterium, assembly GCA_964517235.1. Classification (GTDB taxonomy): domain Bacteria; phylum Fusobacteriota; class Fusobacteriia; order Fusobacteriales; family Fusobacteriaceae; genus CAZFBB01. Next base: position 8,226 of record CAZFBB010000115.1, on the reverse strand, counting down.
GAGCTTTTGAGAAGCTAAAAGATAATTGAGATTCAAATCTTCTAAAATTTCAAATAACTTTGCAATATTTTCATCATCAACTACTGAAAAGGCTTCGTCCATAGTTATTATCATAGGAGATTCTACAGATGCATTACCAAATCTTGCATATAAAGCAGAAAAGAGAGGAATATACATTGCCATAGCTTTTTCTCCACCACTAAAGGAATTTAGTCTTCTTTTATTAAGAGATTTCTTTTTACTGCTAGAATCTTCAATTACGGACATGCTAAACTCAAACCATTTTCTATAGTCTAAGATTTCTTTTAATATCTCGTAACTACTTCTAAGAGTACTTTCATTTTGAGCATTGCTTTTTAGTTCTTTTGTTTTTTTATTAAAATATTCTCTTATTAAACTTTCAGAATCTAATCCTTTATTACTTGGATTATTTAAATTTAATATACTTTGAAATAAGTCATCTCCACTTAATCCAAACCCGATATTTTTTGGAACCCATTTAATAGAATATCTTTTACCACTATTTGTTTTAGCTCTTTTCATAATATCGTCTATTCTTTTTACCCAACTTTTACTTTCTTTTATCCTATCAGCTATCTCTTTATTAATATAACTAAATAACATTTCTTTAAAGAATTTTTGTTCTTCTTCATTTAAGTATTCTTTCCTTCTACTTATTTGCTCCCTTAATAAAGTAATAAGATTTTCAAATTGGCTTGTTCTTCCTTTTGTAATTGCCTTAAGAATAAATCTTTCTTTTCTATTAAAATCTTGATATTTTTCTCTAGTGTCCAAGTAATTATACTCTTCAAGAGTAAGTCCAAATGGTTTTAATAATAATTCATTTTTGGAGAGAGATTGACTAATATAATTAAAATCTTTAGAATAACTCATATTTAAAAACTCTCTATGTTGTTCATATAAATTCAATTTTCCTTTAGAATCACTATACAAACTAGTATTTATGTCATGGTCAGTTTTATTAAGCTCTTCTTTTAGTATACTATCGGAAATATAATAAATTTGTTTTATATTCTCTTGTTTATTTAAAGCTTCTTCTAAATTTTTTCTTAAAGTTTCAATTTTTGTTTTTTGTCCACCTAATTTTTCTTTAGCATCTTGAATTTTAAGAGGAATGATTTTATGAATTTCTTCATTTAGTTTTTCCAATCTTCGAAGAGCTAGACTATGGCCTTTTTCTTCGATTTCCCTTTCAAGATTAGTTAGAAGGATTGTTAAATCTTCTTTATTTTTAAGAAGTATCCTTCGTTTTCTCTTTTGTTCCTCTAGTTTTTCTTCATTTTCTCTCTCCATACTTTCAGAGCTTTTAATAGATTTATAGATAGTTAAAATCAGTTTATATTTGTCTTTTATTTTTTCATAGAGTATTTCAAAAGTTTTTAAATTTTCCTTGACACTATCAAAGTTAGATATTTCTAAACCTAATTTTTTACTTTCATTTTCTAAAATTTTAATAAGTTTTGTCCTTTCATTTTCATTCGTTACTAAATCAACTTTATGTTTTTCAATTCTTTTTTTTATAAAATTACTTTCATTAATACATGTATCATATTCTTTATTTATTTCTGAAAATAACTCACGATATATGTTTGTTAATTCACGATATTCCTCTTGAACCATAAGTAATTTATTATTGATTTCACTAAGATTGACTTTTACAAGTTCTAGTCTTTCTTCTAGATTTTCAATAATTTTATTTAGTTTATCAATTTTTTCCATACGAAGTTTTCTTCTTGCTTCTACTCCTATGTACCTACCTTGCCATTTATCTACTTTTCCTTTAATCAATAGATTTTTGTAACTTCCATCTGGTTTTATGTAAATATCTCCTTGTTCAACAGTAGAAATTGAAGAGAGTATTGATATAATCTTATCTCTGTATTCATAGTCTTTTTCAACCTCTAAAAATTCTGTCAAATTAGGAGTTTTGATGTTGTGACCTTGAAGAAATTTATCAAAAATTTCATTTTCATCTGAGACTAAAGCGTCTAAAAGTCCCATTTCCCAAAGGGATTTTTCAATTTTTCCTTCTAATTGAGAATTTATATTATCTTTAAATTTAATAACTTCATAGAGAGCTTTGTGGTGAGAATAATTTTTTCTTTCAATTTCCTTATGAGTTAATAATTCGATTTTAATATCTTTTTCTGCTTCAATTTCTTTTTTTTGATGATTAATGTTTTTGATTTCTTCGATTAATCTTTCTTCTGCTATTTTACACTGATTAATTTCTTTATTTATATCTTCTTTAACGTAAGATATTTTTTTTCTCATTTTTTCAGCAAAATCAGTATCATCAAATTCTTCTAGAATTGAAATGAACTCTTGAATTTCACCATAATTAAAATTTATTAGTTTGTTTCTTCTATTTTTTAGAAAATCAAAAAACTCTTTGATTTTTCTTGAATTGACATCTGTTAGATTCTTCTTTTTTTCATCTAATAAATATAGTTCATTTTCTTCCTTATCCAAATCTTTATTTATGTTTTTTATTTTATTATGGTAGAAATTATTTTTATTTAATAGCTCAAAGAGTCTTTCAAGATTCTTTTTGTGTCTTTCAAAGTAGAAATCCGAAGTAGTAAAGGGATTTTCTCTCTTATCTTCTAGAATATTTAAGTAATTAATATTTGAGTTAAAGGCTAATTGGATTTCAGCTTTTCTTATTTGAACTTCAAGTTCCAAATATTCATGTTCACATTGTGAATATTCACCTAAATTATCTTCTTTTTGCTTAATGTATTTTTTTATATTACTTTCAGTTTTTCCAATGCTTTCTTCCAAATTAGTTATATCAGCTAGGACATCCTTTAATTCCGTAGTTTTAATTCGTTTTCTTTCTATTACACTTTGACTTTTATCTTGAATACTATATCGTTCTTGAATCTTTCCTTTTAATTCAAGATTATACTTGTCTATTTTTTCCTCTTCTTTTTTTATTGAAGCTCCAAGTTTATCAATACCTTTTTTATTATTGTTTATCTCATTTTGATTTTTTTCATAAATTTCCAATTTCTCTTTATAGTCTTCAAGAATCTGTGCTAAAACTATTTTTTTGTACCTTTTGTACTTTTCATCAATTTTAGATAAAACTTCAAATTGTTTCTCTTGGTTTTTTAACTCTTCTGAAATTTCTTCTATCTTTTCAAAAGTGTCGCTAATACTTTTTAAATCTTTATCTGAAATTATCTTTAAAGATTTATTTAATATATCATAGATATATTTTGGATCAAAACCAGTATTATCTCTCAAGTTAGGTTGTCTTAATTCAACTATCAAATCTATAGTTTCTTCAAATTCATCTATACTTTTAAATTCAAAAAGATTTTTATTAACTCCAAGTTTATATTCATTTGTATTGTCATAAAATTCAAAGTCCAAATTAATTGCTTCTAATTTTTTCTTTAATTCCATTTTATCAAAGGGTTCAATAAAATCTTTATCATGTTTAAATAGATTTATATCACTACCTACCCTTTGATTCTTCAAAATAACAAACCACTTTTTAGGAGTTCCTTGACCTTGACGAAGTTTCATACCGATAATAAGCGTTAGATATTTTTTTTTACCATTATCATCTTTTTTAATAAATTCTGCATAGATATATGATATGGCTTCTTTTTTATCACCATATAACAAATAATACTCCATTTGTCTAGAGTTATCACCTTCTGTAGATAGCCTCCTACTTGAGGTGTTACCATCAAAGATTAGAGGAATAAAACTTTGAAGAGTAACACTTTTACCACTACCATTTTCTCCTGTTAAAAGTAGATTACCTTCATATGTTCTTATTTCTTCCTTATCAAACAACCAAAAATTTACAAATCCATATTTGTTTATCTTCCATCTATTCATCTATATCTCCCCTAAGTAAATCTACATGAAAATGCCTAATAAAAGCTCCAATTTTAACAATATCCTTGTTAATATTTAATATATTTAATTTCTCACTTAATTCTATTAATTTATATAACAAGTCTAAAGTATTCATATTTAAATTTTCTTTTGTAAATATACTTTTATATTCTGTTTTAAATTTTTCAAATTCATCTAATAGTTCATCGAAAATATAATTTTTTTCTTTTAATCTATAAATAAAAAGTATCAAAATCTTTTCTAAGTTATTTCTACTAGGAAAAGACTTTGAAATATTACTACTTTCTTCTTCTTTTATAAGATAAGAAAATTCCTTAAAAGTAATAAGTTTCATATCTAGAAGGTGTTCAAATTCTAATGCGAAAGTATCTCTATGTTGAAGAAGATAATCATAATATTCAAAATTACTATTAATAATAAAATTTTCTAAAAGTTCTCTTCTAATTATTTGTTCTTTTTTTAAGTTTTTTTGATTGTATAATCTTAATTTTTCTATAGTGTCTAATTCAGAAATATTAAAGGGTAGAGAATTCATAAAAAATTTGGAGAAACCAGTATTTTCATATAATAATTCATCTTCTTTTTGGCTTATAAAGTTTGCTTCTGAACCATCTAATTTGTTTAATAAATTTATACTTTCACAATATTTAAGAACTTTAACTAAAGAAAGATTTATTCCTCTTTCTTTCCAATCTCTTTCTACAGGATAATTACTAACTATATACTCTAATAATTCAGAGATTAATATAGTTTCTCCTTCATACTTATCTTCCAAAAAATCTAGGGAAAGAGCCAAAATAGCATATTCTTCACTTTTTTCAAAAATAGTAATTCCCTTATTTTTACTGCCAACAATACTAAATTTCTGTAGTTTTGCCATGTTACTAGTAATAATAAGTTCATAACCAAATTTTTCTTTAAAAAAAGTATAGATTTCATCTTGAAATTCCTTTAATTTATACCAATTTTTTGATTTTTCCCTTAAAATATAATCTTCTTTTAATAATTCAATAAGTGTATCTTTAAATTTTTCAAAGTTCTTCATTTTCATCACCATGTATAAATTCAATAATAAAAGCAGGAAGATTTAAGTCTCCATCAAATGACTCTAAAATAATCCTATCATTTTCATTTTGGGGTCTATATATTTTAAAATCAAAAGCATTAAATCTTGTAAAATTATATTCATAATATAATTTATCTTTGATAACAACTATACTTTCTTCTTGTTTCACTTTTGAAAGCCCTTTTTTGATTAAATCTATAAATAAATTTTTAATTTTTCTATTAATTACAGGTAAAGATTCCAAGAAGATATAGCTTTTTCCATTTAAATTTTCCATAAATTTGAATAATAAATCCTTTTCGTTTTTTCTATCTTTTTCAAGTTCGTAGAGGGCATTTGTCTTTAATGCATTTTTATTTTTTACTTTATAGCTACTAGAAGTATTTTTTCTTGTTTTTTTTGCTGAAAGTTGAAATTCTAATTTTTTAGCATCTTCTACTTTTAATACTTCTTCCTCTGGAATAGAGTAATTTCCCTTAATATGCACCCATTCAAAATTACCAAAAACAATAGAAGAAATTAGGTTAGCATCTTCTAATTTGTTTCTTTCAAGAACCAACTTGGCTATATATTTATAACTTTCCTTTCGTGAATAGCTTATTTTTTCTTTATCAATAAATATTCGAGCCAATCTAGTAATTTTATTTATAATATTTAATGTACTTTTCCTAAGTGATTCTGCTTCACTTTCATTATTATTATCAGATATAAACCAACGTCTCATGGCTTCATAATGAGTTTCAATTTTCAATTGTTCTTCTTTAAAGTCTCCCTGAGCTGTTAACTGAATCCTTTCATATTGAACTTGGGAAACTTTTATTAATAGTTCTTCTAATTTTTCGCTGTTTTCCAAATTTAATAAAATTCTTGCAACATTGGAACTTTCTTTAATTAGTGCATTAATAAAGTCTTCTAAGTATTCTTTTAATCGACCTTTTCTTCGTAAAAACTCTTCTGATTCAATTAATTTTTCATATTCAAAATTATTAAGTTCGGCAATGTACCCTTGGTAATTTTCTCTTAATAACTTAAATGCATTCATTATACTTACCCAACGAGAATAGAGTTTTTTAGCATCCAAATTATCATATTCAACTTGGATTCTACCTAATTCTTCTCGAAGTCTTACTAATAAATTTGGGTCTAGAGTATTTGTTAAAGTATTAATTTTATTAAAGTTATTGATTATTAAATTTTCAATTAAACGACATCTTTCAGTTAATTGATAACGATATCTTTTTTTCTTTAATTCATCTAATGATTTAATTTGACCATAATCATTTTTATATTTAATTACATTTCCTTTTTCAAAGAGGTATTCTAAATCTTTATTGCATTGTTCTTCAGTATAATCTGAAAAGAAATCATTGGAATTTTTTAAACCAGTTAGTATTTCATGTGAAAAGAGATATTCTTTTTTTTGAAGTTCTATATACATATATCGAATAACTTCCCTATAATATCTTCCACGACCACCTGAATGAAGGTAATCGAATTCACTAAAGCCTATTTCTAGACCAAATGAGTAGTCCAATTTACATCCTCCTTAGGTAAATATTATTTTTCTTTTATACTACACTAAAATTTTGACATGTTCAAGCAATTGAGGATAAATTTAATTTTATAATCAAATTATTTATCTAATCTTATTGAAAAGGGTGAAGTTTACTTAGAACTTTTTAAATCTGGTGGTTAAATGTGTGTGGGTTTATAAATAGTACTAAAAAAAGACTGACCTTAAAGGTCAGCCAAAAATTCTTATTATTAAATTATTTTCGTAGACCAATCTTCTACATTCCACACTTCTGTAGCAACATCGTTATAGAAATCAGGTTCATGACTTACTAATAACACAGTTCCTTTAAAATCTCTTATGGCTCTTTTCAGCTCTTCTTTTGCTTCTACATCAAGGTGGTTAGTAGGTTCGTCAAGTACGAGGAAGTTAATTTCTCTAAGCATTAACTTACAAAGACGTACTTTTGCATTTTCTCCTCCTGATAAGACTTTCATTTGGCTAGTAATGTGATCGTTAGTAAGCCCACACTTTGCAAGAGCAGCTCTAACCTCTCCATTAGTCATACTTGGATATTCATTCCAAATTTCATCAAGAGCAGTAGTACTTGTACTAATTTCTTCTTGTCTAAAGTATCCTACTTCTACAAACTGTCCATGTTCAACTTCCCCGCCAATAGGATTTATATGTCCAAGGATAGTATTAAGGAGAGTTGATTTACCAAGTCCATTTACTCCTTTTATTGCTATTTTTTGATTACGTTCTATACTAAAATTAAGTTTTCTTGTTAGTGGTTCATCATAACCAATTACAAGCTCTTCTACTTTTACTACTTCTCTAGAAGGAGTACGAGACTCGGCAAATCCAAATGTTGGTTTGGGTTTTTCTCTAACAAGTTCTATTTTTTCCATTCTATCAAGTTTTTTCTGTCTATCTTTTGCAAGGTTAGTAGTAGCAACTCTTGCTTTATTTTTTGCAATAAATGTTTCTAATTTTTCTATTTCTTTTTGTTGTTTTTTATATGCTTGTTCTACTTGTCTTTTTTTAAGCTCATACATCTCTTGGAAGTAATAATAATCACCCTTGTAACGAGTAAGTGTAGCGTTTTCTATATGATAGATAACGTTTGTTACTGCATTAAGAAATGGAATATCATGTGATACAAGTATAAAAGCATTTTCATAATTTTGTAAAAAATTTGTTAGCCATACAATATGGTCTTCATCAAGGAAGTTTGTAGGTTCATCTAGTATTAATATCATTGGGTTTTCAAGTAATACTTTTGCCAAAAGGATTTTAGCCCTTTGTCCACCAGACAATTCTGATACATCTTTATCAAGACCAATGTCAGTTAGTCCAAGACCTCTTGCATATTCTTCAATTTTGCTATCAAGTGTATAAAAATCTCCACTTTCTAAAATAGATTGAATTTCCCCAGTTTCTTCTAAAAGTTCTTCCATTTCTTCTGGTGTACAATCTCCCATTTTGTCATACATATCCATCATTTCTTTTTCTAATACATACATGTGATCAAAGGCAGAACGAAGTATGTCCCTTATGCTTTTTCCCTTTTCAAGGGTACTATATTGGTCAAGGTACCCTGTTGTAATGTGTTTACACCACTCAACCTTTCCTTCATCTGGAATACGTGCTCCTGTAATTATATTTAAAAAAGTCGATTTTCCTTCACCATTTGCTCCAACAAGTCCAACATGTTCTCCTTTTAACAGTCTAAAAGAAGCATCTT
>CAZFBB010000114.1:0-9937 GCA_964517235.1 uncultured Fusobacteriaceae bacterium | reverse complement strand
AAGGGTGGGATGAAAGCCGTTGCACATTAGTGCAAAAAAATTTAAATCTCGTATAACTTTAAATATATATTAACTATATAATTTTAGTATGAATAATAAATATAGAAAAACAATAACAACAGCATCATTGATTAACTATCATTTTGTTTTTTGTCCTAGATATAGAAGAAAAATATTTGATAATCCTAAAGGTGTTGAAAAAAATACAAAAAAGAAAAAATCATTAAATAGAGTCAATAGACAAAAATTATCTCAAGTTGAATTTGGAACTTTGAAAGATTATCTGAAATATAAAGCAGAATTTAAAGGGATAATTTTTTCGCTGGTAGGTGAGGGGTATACTTCTCAAACTTGTCCAGCTTGTAAGACACTTAATAAACCTAAAGGTAGAAATTATGTGTGTGAATGTGGCTACAAAACTCATAGAGATATAGTAGGAGCATTTAATATATTAAGGAAAAAGTACCAATGTGAATTGGTAGATTTTGTAATGTCCTATAAGCACCCAATAAAAGTATCGTACTATTAAGTGCGTAGTTGGCGACGACACCGCCTAAAGTTATTAGGTAATACGTCGACTCCCTGTAGTTTTGTTTAGAAACCTATAAAGTTGATTTGCCCTAAGAATCCCATTGCTTTAGCTGTGGGAGTGTCAATCATAAAGATTATATTAATTTAGATGAAAAAGTAGTAATTTAAGATTGAAAATAGGATAGCCTATGTAGGCTCTGTTAATTGTTTAGGTTAAAGAAGTTTGAATTTGAACTTAAATGGAATTATAAGAAAAGATTTGTGATTTATCTAAAGTACAATTAAAAAAGGTTTAAACAAGATTTTAAATGAAGAATAGAGTATTTTTATTGCAAAATAATTATTTTAGAATAATTATAGTAAGTATAAGTGTATAGTGAAAAAATTTCTATATTTTTCTTTTGAAGTTCTTATAATATAATATAATAAATTATCGATGGAATATTTGTTTACCTGAACAATTAATTATTATAAACTAAAAAAAGAGTTGTAATTATGGAAAAGTTATCTAAATATTGAAGAGAAAAAAAGGAAGTGTTGAAGAAAGAAACTTACTTTTTCTTATTGAGAAAAAAGAAAAAATTATTATATTGCTAGATAAGAAATTAAAGAGGATTTATAGCAATTTAATTGAAACTATAGTTTATGATAGGAAAAAGGAGTTTGCCAAAGAAAAAGAAAGGGAAACTCAAATGGGACCGTAAATCAAGATTTATCTGAATCAAGTTTAATATAAGGTAAAAATTAAGTAAAATTTTAGACAAATATAAAATAGTCTTAAAAAAAATCATTAAATCAATTTATACTAAGAGATTAATTGTCTAAAAATTTTCATATGTTAAAATTTTTGATTTAAATTTGAAGTTAAGTAATAAAAAAATTGAAAGAATTGAAAGGATTGAATCGATACTTTGTTGTTGCAAGGTTAGAAAAAAATGAAAAGGTTCAAGTTAACTAGAAGCACTGTGTTGATTAAGGTTGGACTTTATGCTATACTTTAATATGAGGGGGACAGCATGAAAAAAACATCAGTCGTTTTGACTTTTTTTTTATTAATTAATAAATTATTATTCTCATATAATGCCCATGAACTTAAAGATATTTCTTCAGAGCATTGGGCGTATAAGTCTATAGAAAACCTTTCAGAAAAGGGGATAATTTCTTTAGATGAAGATGTATTTGGTGGTCAAAAATTTATTAACAGGTTTGAGATGGCATATTTTTTGTCAAAAACTCTAGATAGAATAGATGATGAAAAAGCAAATAGAGATGACTTGTTAATATTAGAACATATAGTTTATGAATTTTCAGAGGAACTAGCTAAATTTGGATTTAATTCCAAAAATTATTTGGATAGGTTAGTAGCTTTTGAAGGTAACTTAGAACAAAATAGAATTAATGGTGAAAAGAATAAAGAAGCAATAGATGACTTGAATCTTCGTTTAAAAACTTTAGAAGAAGGAAGAGGTAGAACAGGTAGTTTCTTAGAAAATAGTGGTATTGGTTATTCAGATAAGATTCAATATTTAGAAGATTTTACTCTGTATCTTGAATCAAGTATGGATTATTTATTAGGAAGTAACTTGGAACCAGATAAATATAAGGGGTCTTATACTTTAGGATTAGCTTTTATTCAAGATAACTTTGAACTTATATTAGAAAGTGAAACTAGTGATAGGGAAAGAAAAAAAGGTGAATTGGTAGTAAAAGGACAACTAGAAACAAATTTAGTTAAAGATTATTATTTAACCTTCCATACGAGAGATTATGAAAGATACTTAAGATCATACTTTAATAATGTTATCTATGATAATCACAACTCATATACTTATACTGCTGGAGAAAAAAGATATGAATATGATTATTTTGATTCTTATGGAATATCTTTAACAAATGAAAATTTAGGTTTTTACATAGAAAAAACAAGGACAGATTATGATGGTGTATATAAAGATAGAGGAACCGAAGGTGTAAGTGTAAACGATGATTTTACAGATGCGTTTAACTTTATTGCCCAAGGAAAGTTCAAATACTTTGAGGGCTTAATACTTAAAAATGGAAATAATGAAAATTTTGATGCAGAAATTGTAGCAAAATACCCTTTAGGAAAAGTAGAGTTAATAGGAGCTTATTCAATAAAAAAAGGTGAAGACAGATCAGTTGTAGGAATGGCAAAAGAAGAAAAGGAAAATCCTATATATTCATATGACAAACTAAAGATTATTAATGGAGAAGTCATTTTTGGGGGAAAGAGTAATCTTACATTAGGTCTTGAAATTAAAAGTGAAGAAGTAACGCTTTATAATAATTATTATGGTAGCTTTAGATATCAATTGAGTGATACAGGAAATATTAAGTATAAATTTGAATTTTTAGATTCATTTGAAGATATCCATAAAAATCATTATTTTTTATTAAATATAAATAGTGAAAAATGGAATACTTATGGAGCCTATAATCTTATTAGTACTAATAAAGATTATTTAATAAGTGAAGAGAGCACAAAAAATCCATATGATAAAGAAACAAATTATAAAGAAACTCTTATAAAAATGGAATATAAACGGAGTGATGCAATAAAGATTAAAGCTGGTTATTTGTTGAGGGAGTACAATGGTGTAGAAGATAGTCAAAACACTATTTCCTTTATACAAGGAATATATAATTTTAGTAATACCATAAGAGGTTATATAAAATATATAAAAAATGACGGGATAGACTTTCATGATAGAAGGTTAGATATAGATAATGATATGATAGACTTGGACTTCGATAGCAAAACAGGAGTTATTAGAGAAGCGAAGGAAGGAAGAGTCGAACTAGGAATAGAAATCGAATTTTAGGAGGAAGACAAATGGATCCATTGAAGGTACTAAAAATAGGGAGTTTAGTAGAAATGGAAATCATCAATGAAATTTATAGTGGTGAGTTGTTTTTAACAAAAATTGCAGATATGGATGAAGAGGCTATGTATATACATTTGCCAATAAATCAAAAGCAGTATGTGGCAATAAGAAATGATGATATTGTAAAAATTAATGTTAAACAAAAAGATGGTATATATAGTGCTAGATGTAAAGTTGTTTATAAAGTGTTAGAACCATATGCTCATATAAAGGTCAATTTACCCAAAAAGGTAATAAAAGAACAAAGAAGAGAGTATTTTAGAATGCCAGTTAACCTCTTGGTGAAATATAAAAGAGATAGTGAAGAAGGATTAAAAACAGCTGTAACAATAGATTTAAGTGGTGGCGGATTCTGTTTTTTATCAAGAAATACCTTAGAAAAAGGTGAAATAATAACATTAGATTTTGAATTGACAAATGGTAAAAAATACCATAACATAAAAGGTTTGGTAAAATGGAAAGTTGAAAAAGTTGAAAAACAATATGAGTATGGTATAGAGTTTAGTGAATTTCAAAAAATAGATAGGGAAGAAATAATATCGTATTTGTTTGAACTACAAAGAAGTAGAAAAGGTGTGGGTTAAGAAAATTGCATATAAAGGAGTGTAGAATATATGAAAAATTTATCTTTTGACTATTCAAAAGCTTTAAGTTTTTTTGGGGAACATGAAGTAAAATTTATGGAGGATCAAGTTAATCTTGCAGTGAAAAAGTTAGATGAAAGAAGTGGTCCAGGAAATGATTTTTTAGGATGGTTAGACCTACCCCTAAATTATAATAAGGATGAGTTTGCAAAAATAAAAAAAGCAGCAGAGAAGATAAAGTCTGATTCAGAGGTACTTGTTGTTATTGGAATAGGTGGATCTTACTTAGGAGCAAAGTCAGCAATAGAGTTTTTATCACATTCATTTTTTAATAATTTGTCAAAGGATGTTAGAAAAGCTCCTGAGATATATTTTGCAGGAACTAATATTTCTGGAAAGTATATTAAAGATTTGATAGAAGTAATAGGAGATAGAGATTTTTCAATAAATGTAATCTCAAAATCAGGAACAACAACAGAACCAGCAATAGCTTTTAGAGTATTTAAAAAATTATTGGAAGATAAATACGGAAAAGAGGAAGCGAAAAATAGAATTTATGCAACAACGGATAAAGAAAAGGGCGCTTTGAAGACACTTTCTAATCAAGAAGGATATGAAACATTTGTAGTTCCGGATGATGTAGGAGGGAGATTTTCTGTATTAACAGCAGTTGGATTATTACCTATTGCTGCTAGTGGGGCAGATATAGACAAACTTATGCAAGGAGCAAAGGATGCTATGGATGATTTTTCAAAAGAATTATCTGAAAATCCTTGCTATCAATATGCTATAGTGAGAAATGTACTACATAAAAAAGGAAAAGATGTAGAATTATTAATAAACTATGAACCGAGGTTACATTATATTGCTGAATGGTGGAAGCAATTATTTGGTGAGTCTGAAGGAAAAGATAATAAGGGGTTATATCCTGCATCAGCAAATTTTACAGCTGATTTACACTCTTTAGGACAGTATATTCAAGAGGGAAAAAGACATCTTTTTGAAACTCTTATTAATATAGAAAAACCAGAAGTTGACATGGATATATTATTAGATGAGTTAAATTTAGATGGATTAAATTATCTAGCTGGCAAATCACTTGATTATGTGAATAAAAAAGCAAGTGAAGGAACAATCCTTGCTCATACAGACGGAGGGGTACCTAATTTAGTAATAAATTTACCAGAAGCGAATGAATACTATTTAGGAAAACTTTTCTACTTCTTTGAAAAAGCATGTGCAATAAGTGGATATTTATTAGGAGTAAATCCATTTGATCAACCTGGAGTAGAAGCTTATAAGAAAAATATGTTTGCTTTACTAGAAAAACCAGGGTTTGAAGAAGCGACAAAAGAAATAAAAAAAAGGTTAAAATAGGTTTTAAAAGTTGAATCAAAGGCTAAAGCCAATTTAGTAAAGAAGCTATTTATGCTATTGATAAAAGATGATTTCTGCAGTGAACAGGAGTCCTCTTTTTTTATTCTACCAATATCTATAGTTATTGCAGTAATTCATATGATTATCTCTTTTTTTCTTTTTCAGAAAAGTATCTTCTACCCATATCTATTCCGTCATAATTAATAGTTTAATTTTAGTATAACAAAAACATGTAAAGACTAAAATCTTTTATTAAGTGTTTGCTTTAGAGGCTCTATTATATCTTGACTCAGTTCTTTTTTATATTAATCCTTTAGCGAAAAAGGTAATAAATCATCTAGTATATTATAAAAGATGATTTTTATAATATAATTAGTTGAATCAAAAATTTAATATAAAATCATTTATAAAAATCATAAAAAATTAAAAAAATCATTCTTATTTTATATGTGTAATGGCGAAATAAAGACTTAATTTACTTAACCTATCTAAACATTTGTGTTATACTCTAAGATGATACTTTAGACTAAAAGGAGAAGCGATGTTAAATAAAAAAGAAAATGGATGGAAAAGTGTTGATGACACTAAAAAAAAATTAATATTTGATTTTTCAGAAGGTTACAAGAAATTTTTAGATTTGGCTAAAACAGAAAGGGAATTTATTGATGAAACAATTCTTTTAGCTGAAGAAAAAGGTTTTGTAAATGCTCAAGAAAAGCAACAATTAAAAGTTGGTGATAAAGTTTATTTTTTAAATAGAGGCAAAAATATAATACTTGCAATAATTGGTAAAGATGAAATTGAAAATGGAGTTAATTTTGTAGTAAGTCATGTTGATGTACCCAGATTAGACCTTAAAGGAAATCCATTATATGAAGATACAGAACTTGCCATGTTAAAAACTCATTATTATGGTGGAATAAAAAAATATCAGTGGGTATCAATACCGTTAGCTTTACATGGAGTAGTAATTTTGGCAGATGGGACAAAAGTAAAGGTAGTTATAGGTGAAGATGAAAATGACCCAGTATTAACTATACCAGATATACTACCACACTTAGCTAGGAAAGTTCAAGGGGAGAGAAAAGCTGCTGAGGTAATTAAAGGTGAAGAGTTAAACTTAATAATAGGAAGCATTCCTACTAATACAGAAGACAAAGAGATTAAAGAAAAAGTAAAATATGCAATATTGGAGAAGTTAAATGAAACTTATGGGTTAATAGAAGAAGATTTTATCTCTGCTGAATTACAAGTAGTACCTGCTTATAAGGCTAAAGATGTAGGGCTTGATAGAGGGATAGTGGGAGCATATGGTCATGATGATAGAATTTGTGGATACACGTCTGTTAGAGCTATATTAGATATAGAAGAAACACCTAATAAAACAGCAATATGTTATATAGCTGATAAAGAAGAAATAGGGAGTTCAGGTTCTACAGGACTTGAATCAAAATATATTGAATACTTTATGGCAGATATAATAAACAAATTAAAAGGAAATTATAATGAGTTTATGCTTAAAAAAACACTATGGAACTCTAGAGCTTTATCGAGTGATGTTAATGCAGGAATAAACCCCCTATTTAAAAGTGTACATGATACTGATAATGCTTCTAAACTTGGTTATGGTATAGTTTTAACTAAATATACAGGTTCTGGAGGAAAATATTCGTCAAATGATGCAGATGCAGAATTTGTACATGAAATAAGAGATTTATTTAATAAAAATGATATAACTTGGCAAATAGGTATGTTGGGGAAGGTTGATGAAGGTGGAGGAGGAACAGTTGCCAAATTCCTAGCACATTATGGAATAAAGACTATAGACGCTGGTCCTGCATTACTTGCAATGCATTCACCATTTGAATTAGCTTCAAAATTTGATATATACGAAGTGTATAGAGCCTACAAGGCATTTTATCTATAAAATGAGGTTGACCCAAGAGTTAAAGATAAACAAAAAGTTTTGAAAAAACATCATTACTTTTGTCTTGATATAAAAGTAATAGAAGGTTTTAGGATATAACTGAATCTACGTGGGAAAACTCCCTCTTCATTCAGTAAAAATTAAGTACTCATATAAGAAATAAGACTAAGAGTAACTAAATTTCAAAATTCGCTCTTTAGGAGCTCAAATGGCTTCAAATTCTTAGCGTTTTTTTCGTTAACTTAATCTAAATTTCTTATATAGGTACATCCAAATAAAAAGTTAATAAAACCTCTTTTTAAATTAAAATAGCTAACTTTTTGGAGTAGACTCTCATTTGAGAATTTATTTGAAGGCATAAATATGGGGAAATTTGTGCTTAAAATTAAATTTTTTTTTAAGGATGTGATTAAGGTGATAAAAAAAGGAACTTAAACTACTATTATTTTTTTAGAGAATATAAAAAAAAATAGGAGGAAAAAATGGCAGTTGAATTGAAAAGACTTATTAAAGAAGAAACAGTGTTTTTTTTAAAAACCATTGAGATGGAAGATACAGTTTATGAGATGGTAAAAAAGGCAAAAAAAGAAGGTTACATAGAAGATGAAAAAAGTTTTTTAGATGCTGTATTAGAAAGAGAGAGTTTGGTCAGTACAGGGATTGGATTGGGAGTAGCAATTCCACATGCAAAAGTGGAAGGTATAAAAGATTTTTTTGTAATTGTAGGTATAAATAAAAAAGGGTTAGATTGGGATGCGATAGATAGAAATCCTGTAGGAGCAGTATTTTTAATAGGGGGACCAGATAGAGAAGGAGCAAAAAAAGAATATTTAAAAATAATTGCAAAAATAATGCTTCTCATAAAAAATGAAACTAGAAGAAAATCTTTATTAAATGCAGAAGATGTAACTGATATAGTAAAGTTATTTGAAAGATTTTAGGTGATATTATGCACATAAATATTTTACTAATTTTAGCTTTATTATTTTTATTAGGTTATATAAACAAAATATTAGCACCAAAACTGAATATACCTGAAGTAACAGGATATGTTGTTATAGGAGTTGTAACAAGTTTTATAACGTCATTATTCTTAGAAAGGAATATTTTTGATATAGTTCTAGATAGAATAGAGGTAATATCGAGTATAGCTCTTGCTATAATAGGATTTTCTATTGGAGTAGAATTAAAGTGGACTTCTATTAAAAAATTAGGAAAATCAATATTTTTTATAGTAGCTTTAGAAACAGGATTAACTTTTTTATTAGTTTTTGGAATATTGAAATTTTTTTCATATGAAACATATACTAGCTTATTATTAGGAGCTGTAGCAAGTGCAACAGCGCCAGCAGCAACAGTTTCTGTAATTAGACAATATAAAGCAAAGGGAGAGTTAACTTCTGCAATATTAGCTGTAGTTGGAATAGATGATGCTTTTGCTCTTACAATATATGTAATAGCAGCTAGTTTTGCTAATTCACTTATAAATGGAACAGAAATAACTTTGGGAGTAACAGCACTAAAAGTTTTTGCTAGCATAGTAGCTTCTGTAGGAATAGGAGCATTGTTTTCATTTGTGTATTTAGGAATATTGAGAAAAATAAAAGACAATGATACAATAGAGATGTTATTAGTTGCATTTTTACTTTTATTATTGGGAATATCTGAGATGATTCATATATCGGAATTATTAACAGTAATGACTTTTGGAGCTGTAATAGCCAATGCATCAAAGGTAATAGCTAAAAAGAGTGAAGGAATAGTAGAAAAATTTACGAATTTATTAGTGGGAGGTTTTTTTATAGCAGGAGGAGCTCATCTAGATACAAAAATGATACCAAGTGTATTTACAATAGGTTTGGTGTACTTTGGAACTAGAGCAGTAGGAAAAATATTAGGAGCAAACTTAGGAGCTATATTGGGAAAAGCACCGTTAAATATAAAAAAATATATAGGATTTACATTATTACCACAAGTAGGAGTAGCCTTAGCATTAGCTATAGCAATAAAAAAAGAGTTTTCAGGTGTTCTAACAAAAGGAGAAGATTTAGGATATTTTGTATTTAATATTTTACTTTTTACTACTTTGATAACCGAATTTGTAGGACCTATATTGACTAAAGGAGTGCTAAAAAAAGTAGAAGAAATCGATAAGGTAAGGTGATAATATGTATTTTTTATATATAAAAATAATAGATATTGATTATAAAGAAGATGTTTTTTTAGCATTGGAAAGTGCTGATATAAACAAAGCATCGTATGTAGAGGGGACAAATCTAGATAATGCATTGACTAGAGATTTGCCCTTATTTAAAGGTTTTTTTAAAAATGAAGATGATAAAGCAAAAAAAGTTTATATAGTAAATGCGTTGGTAGAAGAAAAAGAACAAATAACTGAATTTTTGAATTTATTGAAAGAATCTGGATTAGATTATATTGATAAGGGAATATTGAGAGTGTTAGCTTGGCCAGTAGAAGTTCTTATTGGATAAAAATAAATTAGAAAAAAACCGTTGACAAAGAATTTATCTTATGATAGTATTAATCTCGACTTCGGAAGAAGTTTTGGACATTACAAACTAAATAGAAAAAGAAGACAAAGCAAAATTAAA
>CAZFBB010000113.1:0-10022 GCA_964517235.1 uncultured Fusobacteriaceae bacterium | reverse complement strand
ATAGTTAATGGTGGTATATATGTTTTAGAAGAAAATGAAATTAATGGAAATCTTTAGATGAAACAAGTTAGCCATAAGAAAAAGAGAATAGAAAATTGATAAAAATTAGAGGTTTTGAAAAAACACCATTACTTTTGTCTGGATATAAAAGTAATACAAGGTCTTAGAAACATAAGTGAATCTATTCAGTAAAAATAGAGTAATCATGTAAGAAATAAGATTAAATAATTTAAGTACAGTCTCTAAATTTCTTATATAGACATACCTAAATAAAACTTATTTTATGAGAAAATTTTATTTGTTACAGTGTATCAAAAGCTAATGATATGGTAAAATTTTTAAAAATAAAGAATTATGATTTTTTAAAGTATATGTATATGGACAAAAATAATTTCATTAATTTTTTTATTTTAATAATAGACAGGTAAAATATTTAATATTTTTTTAATATGTACATAAACAAAAATAATTTCTATTTAATCTTTATAAAATAAAGGTTAAGAATGAAATTAATAACAAAAAATAACTTTAAAAAGAAGTGTTATTGTGATAAAATGTATAGTAGCAAAGTGTATAAAAAGTGGTACAATAATATTAGGAAGACAAGCTTATAGGAGGCGGTTTTTATGCTAAAAAGAGTCTTGGTTTTTTTTGAAAATGATATTGATTCAGAATATTTATTAAAATATTCTCAAGGTTTTAGCAAAAGTTTTGGAGTAGAACTTCATGGTCTATATATTAAAGACTTGAGGAAATACGAAGTGGTACCTCCAATGGTAGAAGGTCTTGTTGTTGATAGTGCTAGTAGCTATGTCATGAAAGAATGGGAAGAGCTTGAAAATAACAGATTAAAAAGTATAAAAGATAAATTTAGAGAAGTTTTTCCTAAAAATAGATTTTTTTATGAAGAAGGAATAACTAGTGATATTTTGCTTGAAAAATTGAAAAGTTATGATTTATTGGTTGTGGCAAAGGGAGATATACTTTCAAGTAATATAAAAACTATTTTAAAAGTACATAGTAAACCAATAATACTAGTGCCAAAGATGGATGAATATAACTTTGATTCGGTACTATTTGCTGATGATAAAGGAATTAGGGCAAATGAGTCATTTTTTAGATTTATAAATCTATTTGATAATATTAGAGAATATACATCTATTAGTCTTAATCTTGAAGAATATAATGATTTTGAGATGAAGGAATATGCTGAAGCTGTTGGAATAAATATAGATTTTATTTATGAAAATGGTGATTTTGAAAAAGTATTTAAAAGTGAAATTGAGAAGTTTCATATACTGATTATGGGAAATTTGAGATATAATTTTATGTTAGAAAAGATAACTGGTAAAATAGGAGTTAAAATTTTAGAAGGGGTAAAACTGCCTATTTTTATAGCTTAGGAGGATGTTATTTGAAGGTACTAGTAATTTCTGATAGTCATTTGAGACTAGAAAAAATAGTGGCCATGTTTGAAATTGAGAGTCCAGATGCAGTAGTTTGTGCTGGTGATCATTCAAGGGATGCTCAAGAACTTTCTTTTATCAAAGACTTTGTACCTTACTACATAGTTAGAGGAAATTGTGACTTTTTTGATTGTGACTTTAAAGATATTGAAGAGTTTGAATTGAATAAGCATAAGTTTTATCTGACACATGGACACTTACAAGGGGTAAAAGGTAGTTATTCTAAACTAAAAAGTGAAGCAGAAAGAAATAGTGCAGATATAGTAATATTTGGGCATACACATATTGCTCATTATGAAGAGGAAAAAGGAATACATTACTTTAATCCAGGAGCGGCTATTGATGGTAGATATGGTATTTTAGAATTTGACGGAGAGAGTATTAAGTTTGAACATAAGAGATTGGGATAGTATCAGTGAGCTCTGTGCTCACTGATTTTACTCTATAAGGAGATTTATGAAGAGATATTTTATATGTACATGGACAATAATAATGATATTTTTTACTCTATCTTGTGGGAGGGATAAGAGTAGAAGTGGCCATGTTGAAATTAGACTATTTTCTGAGAATAATACAAAAGGAAATGACCTCTATAGGGGAGAAAATATAAGAAATGTTCAAATTGAAACGATAAATGGTTGGAAATACATAAAACCAATAAGTACAGAGCATAATAATAAATATAATATTGTTACTGTTAATGAAAGTGGTTTTGGTCTTAGGTGGAACTATGACAATGTGAAGGAAAAGGATGGGTTAGATGGTAGCTTTGAAGGAGATAGGATAGAATATTATGAAACTAGGTTACATGCTACAACATCTAAAAGAGATTTTTTTATAAAAATGAGTAGAGAAGAAGTAAAAGCAGAAATTAGAAGGTATTCATATTATACTGGCTCAAGTTCAGATTATAATGTAATTGGAATAGTCACAGGAGAAAAATTAGGACTTACTAGAGATGAATTCAGCGTAGTAAAAGTTCAATTTGAAAAAGGAATAACTAATGTAAGATTATATTTGCCATATATTGTGAATATAAGTAAAGAATCAAATATAGATAGTCCTTATTCAGAAGAACCTGAATTTTTTAAAGAAATAACAAATAATAATTCAAATGAATATTTTGAAGTATTAAGTAAAAATATTATAATAAAAGATTTGTTTGGGATGAACAAAGATTCAAAAGTACTATTTAGAACCAATGACGGTATAGAAAGAGTGATAAAATTAGAACTGGAAAAAAATACGAGTTATATAATTAAATTAACTAATGTAACACCATATTATGAAATAATTATTAAATAATATTAGCATAGATTTAGGAGGCAGAATGAAAGAGAAGTTAGAAGCACTAAAGGATAGTGCCTTAGCTCAAATTAATGAAGCTAATGATTTAAAGGTTTTAGAAGAACTAAGAGTTAAAATCCTTGGTAAAAAAGGTGAATTAACTGAAGTTATGAAGGGGATGAAAGATTTAACAAAAGAAGAGAGACCTATTATTGGTAAAGTAACTAATGAGGTAAAAGATTTAATAAATATGACTTTAGAAGCAAAATTTATTGAACTAAAAGAAATAGCAAAAAGTGAAGCTATCAGAAGAGAAACAATAGATATAACTTTGCCTGGAAGAAAAGTAGAAAAGGGTGGATTTCATCCAGTTACTGAAACAGAATTATTTATTAAAGAAATTTTTAAAGAAATGGGATTTGATGTTGCTGATGGACCAGAGGTAGAAGAAGTATATTATAGTTTTGATGCACTAAATATACCAGAAACACACCCTTCTAGAGATTGGCAGGACACATTTTATATGAAGGAAGATGTAGTATTAAGACCACATACATCACCTGTGCAAATAAGGTATATGCAAGATAGAGAAGCTCCTTTTAGAATGATATGTACAGGGAAAGTATATAGATCAGATTATGATATATCTCATACACCTATGTTCCATCAAATGGAGGGACTTATGGTGGGAGAAAAGATTTCATTTGCTAACTTAAAAGCTATATTAGTAGAATTTGTAAAAAGAGTATTTGGAGATAGAAAAGTAAGATTTAGACCACATTTTTTCCCATTTACAGAACCATCAGCAGAGATGGATGTAGAATGTGGAATATGTAAGGGAAAAGGTTGTAGGCTTTGTAAACAAACAGGTTGGTTAGAAATAATGGGATGTGGAATGGTAGATCCAGAAGTATTAAAAGCTGGTGGGTTTGATTCTAAAAAAGTAAGTGGATTTGCATTTGGTATGGGAATAGAAAGAATAGCAATGCTTAGACATGGAATAGACGATCTTAGAGCATTTTATGAAAATGATATGAGATTCTTAAAACAATTCAAAAAGTAATATGGAGGCTTATTAATGTTAATTTCTTTAAATTGGTTAAAAGAATATGTTGATATAAATGAAGATATAATGGAGTTAGAAAATGCTTTGACTATGATAGGTCAAGAAGTAGAAAGTATAGAAGAAAAGGGAAAGCATCTTGATAAAGTATTTGTTGGACAAATAGTAGAATTTGGAAAACATCCTGATTCAGATAAATTAACTTTATTAAAAGTAGATATAGCAAAAGGGGAGCCTTTACAAATTATATGTGGAGCTACTAATCATAAATTAGGTGATAAAGTGGCAGTAGCAACAGAAGGGGCTATATTACCAGGAGATTTTAAAATAAAAAAGGCTAAAGTAAGAGGGGTAGAATCATTTGGGATGCTTGGTTCTGAAAAAGAATTAGGCATAGGAGAAGAAAATGATGGAATAATGATACTTTCTGAAGATGCACCATTAGGAAAGCTTTTAAGAGATTATTTAGATATTAATGATGTAGTATTTGAATTGGAAATAACACCTAATAGACCAGATTGTCTATCTCATATAGGAATAGCAAGAGAAGTAGCAGCTTATTACAAAAGGAAAGTCAAATATCCAGGTGTAAAAATAGATACTATTAGTGAAGAAACTGCGAATAGAATAAAAGTTGATATAGTTGCAAAAAATAAAGCTAGAAGATATACAAGTAGAGTGATAAAAAATGTAACTATACAAGAGTCACCAAAATGGTTACAAAATAGATTAAAATCGATAGGTTTAAAACCAATTAACAATATAGTTGATATAACAAATTTTGTTATGATGGAATATAATCATCCCATGCATGCTTTTGATGCAAATAAAATTGAGGGAGATACGATATTTGTAAGAGAAGCTATTGAAGGTGAAGTTATAATTACTTTAGATGGTGAAGAAAGAAAATTAGAAGCTGGTGAATTAGTAATAGCCGATAAAACTAAAGTTATAGCTATAGCTGGTGTTATGGGTGGAGCAAATAGTGAAATAGACATTAATACTAAAGATGTAATACTAGAAGTTGCTCATTTTGAACCAACTTTAATTAGAAAAACATCAAAAAGGCTCGCTTTATCGTCAGATTCTTCTTATAGATTTGAAAGAGGAATAGATGTAGATGACGCAGAAGTTGTTATAAATAGAGCTACATCTCTTATCCAAGAAATATCTGGTGGAGAAGTACTCAATGGCCTAGTTGATAAATATCATGAGAAATATGAAAAAAGAGAAATCAAATTTGATTTAGATAGATTATATAAATTTATTGGAAAAGAATTAAGTGTTAATATAGTTGGAGATATACTAACTAGTTTGAATATAGAGTTAGTTAATGTAAATGAAGGAACTATGACTGTTACTCCTCCATCATATAGAGATGATTTATTAAGACCAGCAGATTTATATGAAGAAATTATTAGAATGTATGGTTTTGATAATATCGAAGCAAAAATGCCAGTAGAAAATATTAAAGGTGGATATATTTATGAAGAAACTCTTTCTGTAGATAGATATAAGAGAGAGCTTGTAAAAATGGGATTACAGGAAGTAATAAACTATTCATTTGTACCAAAAGATGCAATGGAAAAAATAAATGTAGAAGCTGAGACTATTGATATATTAAATCCTATATCAGAGGAATTAGCGACGATGAGACCATCACTAATCTATTCATTACTTGCGAATATTAGAGATAATTTTAATAGAAATATATTTGATTTAAATCTTTTTGAAGTTAGTAGAATATTTGTTAATGATGAAAATATTAAATTAGCAAAAGAAGAGGTAAAAATTGCTATAGGTATTGCAGGAAAAGGAGTTAAAAATCTGTGGAGTGTAAAACC
This sequence comes from uncultured Fusobacteriaceae bacterium, assembly GCA_964517235.1. Lineage (GTDB taxonomy): Bacteria > Fusobacteriota > Fusobacteriia > Fusobacteriales > Fusobacteriaceae > CAZFBB01. Next base: position 4,362 of record CAZFBB010000113.1, on the reverse strand, counting down.
AGAAGATTATGATTTTTTTGATATGAAAGGTTATGTGGAAAATTTATTATCTATTTCTGGAATAGACAGGTATCAAATACATAGAAGTGAAAATCCAACATTTCATCCAGGTAGAAGTGCAGAAATTAGAATGGGTAGAGATGTATTAGGAACATTTGGAGAAATCCATCCAGATGTTGCTGAAAGATTGGATATAAAAAAGCATAAAGCTTATGTTGCTGAGTTTGATATGAAAAAGCTTGTTAAATATGGAAGTTTAAAGTTAAAATATGAAGGAGTAGTTAAATATCCAGCTGTAGAGAGAGATTTGGCTATAGTTCTTGATAAAGATATATTAGTAGGAAATATGCTTTTAGATATAAAAAAAATAGATAAAAAAATTGAAAATGTTGAATTATTTGATGTTTATGAAGGAGAAAAGGTGGAAATTGGCAAAAAATCAGTTGCAATAAATGTTATACTTAGATCTCCAAATGGAACATTAGAAGAAGCAGAAATAATTGAAGTTATTGAAAAAATCTTAGGAAACATTAAGAAGAAATATAATGGTGAAATAAGGCAATAACAAATGAGTAAAAGATATTGATAGGAAAAAAACAGCCATAGGCTGTTTTTTTAAGTTAATGAAACTAATTGAGAAGATGTATCAGTTTTACTATATATTTTAATATAACTGTCACCATTTTTATTAAATTCTACAAAAACTTTTATATTTTCATTTGAAAACTCCAATTTATTTTTTGTTTTAAGTTGATGCAGAACTGAAACAAATTCAAAATCATAGTGAAACTTGAGTTTACTAAGTTGCTTGTACAATTCAGATTCTAATTTAAATATATTAGAAAAATGTGCAGCAACATCTATTAATAAATTATATTTTTCATCAGCTTCTTTTGTTTTTAATTCAAAATGCGTAGTAACATAATTTTCCTTTAGGGCATTTATAAGGTAATTATCAAAATCACCTTCATAATGTTCCAAAGTGAAATTAATATTATCCTTCACATATTTATATTCAAATCTTTCTAAATAATAATTTATTTCACTTAATATTTTATCAAAATTATTTATTTTATCTTTAATTATATTCATAAGTTCATTTGAATACTTTTGTAGTTTTTCTACTTTTTTATTATGGAAGAAAAATTTTAAAGAAATAATTCTATTTGTTTTACCATCTCCACTTTTTATCTTTTCATAGTCTATATAGTATGAACTAAATTGATTAATTTCTGCAATTGCCAACTTTAATATATTCTTTTCAAAATCGTAAAACCTACCATAACTATCAGACATTTCAAATAAATCTTTAATTTTATCAAGAGACATTTCAAATGAACTATAGATATCAATATACTTGATTAACTCTTGATAAAGCTTTATACTTGAAGAAGCTTTAAATTTAATCAAAGTGTTTAGATGGACTTTATTAAAAATAGAAATGCTACTATATGAATCCATAATCTCTTTTGCAAGTATAATGTTGACAGATTCATGATTGTATTTAATAGAAGTTATAATTGGAAATAATCCTCCAATTACACTAGTATTATTATCAATCTTATTAAAGGAGTAACTTATACATTTTAAAATAAATTTATTAAACAAAGTAACTGAGTCTTCAATACTTTTGAGTCCTAAAGAAATTTTCAGTTGATTAAATGAAATTAACATGCTTTTTGGAAATTCTTCTTTCTCAAATTTATTCAACAAAAATATCAAAAAGTTTTGCTCTCTTTTATTAAGTTTTTTGTCAAAAGAAACAGAAAATGATACAGTATCTAGCTTAGACTCCAATCCTTCTAACAATAAATCCATTATGCCCCCTAAAAAATAAAAAAAATTGTAATTAATTAATAGAAGTATACCACTTGTGAACAAAAAAAGTCAATAGGTACTTCGTTTAAATAATTGATATACTTAATAAAGTTAATAAAATCGGATTATAAATTTAACAAAATATAGTAAAAAAAAAATCGTTAAAAAGAAGGAAATATTTTTTAGACGAAAAAAAAATAAAATTAGAAAAATTTGACACTACCTTTTTTTTTGAGTAAAATTAATTATAATTCCTAGTGATATAAAAAACATCAAAATATTTTGAAAATGAACATTTAAATTTCAAAAAACACAAATATATACAAATATATAAAGTGAGTTAAAAGAAAGAGAGGCGAAAGAAAAATGAAAAAAATATTATTATTATGTTCTGCTGGAATGTCAACAAGTATAGTAGTAAAAAAAATGAGGGAAGCTGCTGCTAGTAAAGGTATCGAAGTAGAAATTGAAGCTTATGGATTAGAAAGATTCCATGAAAATTTAAATAAATGGGATTTATTCTTATTAGGACCACAAGTTAGGTTTAAAAAAGATGACTTTGCAAAAGAAGCTGCAAAAGTAGGTAAGAAAGTGGATGTAATTAATCAAATGGATTATGGAATGATGAAAGGTGACAAAATATTAGATTGGGCTTTAACTTTAATCTAAAACATATAATCACTAGTTAAAGTATATTTTATAATTTAATAAACTTTGATTTATGAGAGATGATGAGTTGATTTATTATATTAAATTAAGAAATATATGAATGGAGGATTTTATTAATGGATTTAGAAATGGCAGCAATGACCCTAGTAGGGAATGCAGGAGAGAGTAGAAGTTTAACATTTGAAGCTTTAAAAGCAGCTAAAGCAGGAGATTTTGAGTTAGCTCAGCAAAAATTAGAAGAAGCAAAGAAAGCGTCTCTTAAAGCTCATGAGATTCAAACTGAATTAATCTGTGCTGAAGCAGATGGAGAAGGGATAGAAATAGGGTTGTTAATGGTACATGCACAAGATCATTTAATGACTGCAATGTTAGCTAGAGAATTAGTTGAAGAATTAATTGATGTTATAAAAGAAGTTAAAGGGAAGTAGTTATTGTGAAAATTTAAATAAACTGACAAAGGGGTCGTCAATGAAAAAGTTTATGGAGATGATGGAAAAACATTTAATGCCTTTAGCTGCAAAAATGGCTGCTAACAAGCATTTAACAGCGTTAAAAGATAGTTTTGTTGACACAATGCCATTTTTGATAATTGGTTCATTTGTTTTATTATTAGTTAATTTACCAATAAGAGATCCGAATACTGTAATTTATGTAGAATGGTATGATCAATTAATGACAACTTACAAAGCGAGTTTGGTACAACCATATTATGTAAGCATGGGAATAATGTCAATATTTGTAGCATTTGGTATAGGTTCAAGTTTGTCACAACAATATAACTTAAATGGAACTACTGGTGGATTTTTATCAATGTTTTCTTTTTTATTGATGGCAGCAAGATTAGAAAAGGTACCTATAGGTGGGTATCAAGCATCAGATTTGTTAAGTAATAATGATTATTTAATGAATACATTTCATAATGCATCTAGTTGGATGCCTATTATGGATGCGAGATATTTAGATGCTAATGGTTTATTTACTGCAATATTTGGTGCATTTATTTCAGTTGAAATATTTAGATTTTTAGTTACTAGAAAGATGACGGTAAAATTACCTGATTCAGTTCCACCAGCAATAGCAAAATCTTTCGAGTTATTAACTCCAATAATGGTAGTAACACTATTTTTTCATCCTTTAAGTTTATTGATACAAAATGCAAAAGGTATGTTTATACCAGAATTGTTGTTAGAAGTATTTAGACCGCTAATGTCAGATGCTGATACACTACCAGCAGTGATAGTTATCTTGATAATAGTTCATGTTTTATGGTTTGCAGGACTGCATGGAGTTAATGTGGTTGTAGCAATAATAAACCCAATTATATTAACGAACCTAGCAACTAACCAAGCAGCACTAAGAACAGGAGAAGAAGTTACTAAAATATTTGCTGGTGGATTTTTAGATGCTTTTGTCTATCTAGGAGGATCTGGAGCGACACTGGGATTAGCAATAGCAATGTCTATGAGTAAAGTTGATCATTTGAAGTCTATAGGAAAAATTTCTTTAATACCAGGTCTATTTAATATTAATGAACCAGTAATATTTGGCGCACCTATAGTTATGAATCCAATTTTATTTATACCATTTTTATTTGTACCTATAATAAATGTAACAATAGCATGGTTTGCAGTATCAACTGGTTTAGTTAGTAAGATAGTTACACTGGTACCATGGACAACACCGGGTCCTATTGGAGCTTTGTTAGCAACAAATTTTAGTATAACTGCATTGGTATTATCATTTGCATTAGTGGCATTATCAGCAGTGCTTTATTATCCATTCCTAAAGGTTTATGAAAAATCTTTAGAAGTTGAATAATTAGTCACATAACGTTCTTTTAAATATATTTATTTGGCAGTCCTAGTGGCTGCCAAA
>CAZFBB010000112.1:0-10162 GCA_964517235.1 uncultured Fusobacteriaceae bacterium | reverse complement strand
AGTGAATTTTCATCTTGCTTAATACCTGCTTTTTTAATAGGTATCATAAAGAAATGTTTTTCTTTATATGAATATTTCATTTTAGTGTTACCCGCTCGTCTAAGTTGGGCGGTAGTTTGCCTATTAGCGTTAAAAAGGTCTGTACTTTTTGGTTTTCAACATATTTTTGGATTATTTCACTAGAAATATCCCCAGCAGTGCTAATAAAGAAACTTCTAATCCATAGACTAGATTAATAACTAAGGTGTTTAAATTCTTTTCTTAAGACTCTAGAAGAATCACCTTTTAGTTTAGCCATAATTTATGAAGGACTTAATTTTGGTGGTGCCTTAAAAAAAATATGAGTATGGTCACGATGACACTCAATAACTAATATTTTCAAGTCCAAATTAGAAGAAATTTCAATCATTAATTCTTTAAATCTTTTTTCAACTTTAGGATTATCAAATATTTTTCTTCTATATCTAGGACAAAAAACAAAATGATAGTTAATCAATGATACTGTTGTTATTGTTTTTCTATATTTATTATTCATACTAAAATTATATAATTAATATATATTTAAAGCTACACGAGATTTAAATTTTTTTGCACTAATGTGCAACGGCTTTCATCCCACCTTTGAAATAGTGGGCTTTTCGCCGAATTTTTGTAAATAAAAAAATTTTGGAAAGAGTTTTATTAGTTTTTTAATTTTAGGTGTACTCATATAAGAAATTTAATAATTGTAGTTTTAATCTTATTTCTTATATAAGTACTTGATTTTTGATAACTAAAGAAGGCTTTGCTCCTTATAGATTAATTTATGTCCCTAGAATTTTGTATTATTTTTGGATTAAAATAAAAGTAATCATGTTTTTTCAAAAACCATCTATTTATAATTCTAATTTATTAAAATAAGTTATTTTTCAAATAAAGGACAAATTTTACTATTTTTATTTAGAATAAAATTTGATTTTGTACATCTAACTCTCTCATAGTTTTCTTCATAAAAACCATGAAATTTGGTTATAATAAGTCCTTCTACCCACTTACAACCTTTATTCATACAGTCATAATAAATTTTTAATCTTTCTTTTTCATCTTTTCTTGGTATACGATTGGACATATTAAATCCTCATATTTCTAAAATCTTGTCCACTTGGATTTTGAAAGATACTTAAACCAAAATAATCAATTATCACTAATAAATGATCAAAAATATCCGATTGTATTCCTTCATATGAAATCCAAGCTGTAGTATTGGTGAAACAATATAATTCCATTGGAATACCTTGAGAACTAGGTTCTTTTTGCCGAACTAAAATAGTCTTTTCCTTGTCAATATTTGGATGATTTTTAAGATAAAAATCTATATAAGCTCGAAATGTTCCAATATTAGTAAGGTTTCTTCCATCAAGAGTAACATTTTTTTTATTTTTATTAAACTCACATATTTCTGTATTTTTTTCATTGAGGTAATTTTGTAACAACTCTACTTCACTAAATTTAGCAAAATCTTCATCTGTTAAAAATCTTACTGTTGTAGAATCAATAAAAATAGATCTTTTTATTCTACGTCCACCACTATCAGTCATACCTTTCCAGTTTCTAAATGAATTACTAACAAGAGCATAACTTGGTATAGTAGTGATAGTTTTATCCCAATTTTGAACTTTCACATTAGTAAGGTTAATTTCTATAACATCACCATCAGCCTCTTGGCTAGGCATTTCAATCCAGTCACCAATAGCTACCATATTATTTGCTGCTAATTGAATACTAGCTACAAAACCTAATATAGAATCTTTGAATATTAACATAATAACCGCTGTCATAGCACCTATTCCACTTAGTAGTGTAAGGGGTGATTTATCAAATAATATAGCAACAGTTATTAATATTGCTATAAGAGCAATGGCTAAATTTAATACTTGTATATAACTTTTGATGGGTCTTTCTTTTGATATTTTATATGTAGAATATATATCATTTGAAGCGGTTAATAAAGAATTAATAATAAATACAAAAGTTATAACTATTCCAATTTTAATTATTTTTGAGATAAAACCACTATAGAAAGTCATATTTTTCATTACTGCTTCATAAACAGTAAGTGGAATTAATATGTTTACATATTTAAAAAAGCCCCTTTTTATAACAAAATCATCCCATTTTGTTTTACTTTTTGTTACAAATTTAGATATGATTTTTTTTTCAACTTTTTTCATTATGATGTAAACTAAAAGAGCTATTATACTTGTTAGTAAAAAAGAAATAAATATAGAAACTATAGGTATTAATTCTCTACTTAAACCAAGTTCACCAAGAATTTTAATAATTTGTCCTTCCATAAAACCTCCTATTCAATTATTATAAATGTAATATTATCCTTGCCACCATTTTTGATAGCTTCATCTAATAAGTTTTGATAATCTCCTTCTTTTATCAATTCTTCCAACCTTTCACCCCTTATCATCTCCCATAAACCATCGGAACAAATAAGATATTTATCTTCTTCTTCATAATCAAATTCTTCTACTTGGTGTAATCCTAATTCCCTTTCAAGAACTCGATATGAACTTGTTACTCTTCCATTTTCTTCATGAGTTCTCATATCTTCAAAGGAGATTTTTCCTTCTAGATAATATTCATAGACAAGAGAGTGATCTATACTCAAAACTTCTAACTTTCCCTTCCTAAATCTATATGTTCTACTATCACCAACATTGAATAATAAAACTTTTTTATTTATAAAATTGAGACCAGTTAAAACAGTGCCCATTCCTTCATATTTTTTATCAAGTTTACTAAAATTAACTTGTATTTCCTTGAGTACTTTAATAAAATTATTTTTGTTAGTTAAGGTTTCTTTCTTTTCTAACAAAAATTCAAGAACTTTTTGACTTGCAACATGGCCAAAATGATATCCTCCCATACCATCAGCAATAGCAAATAAATCATCTTTTTTTTCAGAAGTTTTTACTTTGCAAAATGATTTTGAATTAATTATATTCCCATTAATAAGTATGCTATCTTGATTATCTTCCTTAACAGTACCAATATTAGTTACATAAGTTATATTCATCATAATTCCCCCCTAGAGTTTATTTTAACATAAAATGAAAATTAAAGAAATAAGTTACTATAATAGTTATTAAAAAAGTATATAGCTTATATTTATAGTAAACATTTGAATTATTAAAGAAATAATTGTATAATAATATTCATACAATAGGAGGTTTTTTTATGGTGAAAGTAGGGAATATAGTAGAAGAAAAAGTGTCTTTTGTAGTTTATCTTAAAAGTGAAAGAAAAAAGAAAAAGTTAATTAATGCATATAAACTTTATTTGTTAATACTGGCTTTAATTTTTGCAGTATTTAATTTGTTTTTAATAAGAGATAGTTATTCAAATTTGATTATAACTTTATTATCAGTATTGGGAGGAATGGAATTAATTAATCTTTTAATTGAAGGAATAAAATATTTAATAATAAAACCTAGATATATTGGTGGATTATGTCCTTGTTGTAATAAATATATAAAAATTATTAATAATCAAGAAAGAGAATTATTTAAAAAAAAATGTCCTGTGTGTAATGGGAAGATAGAAGTAGAAGTATTAAGATAATGGATTTTGTATTATGAAGATAGTAAAATTGAGTCTAGTGAAAATAGTAATTAATATAGAAGAACTGACCTAAAAGGTCAGCGGAGACTACAGTGTTTACTTAATTTATTTCTTATATGAATATTTGATTTTTACTGAAAGGAGAAATTTATCCAATGTGAACTCAGTTCTGTCCTTTAATACCTTGTATTACTTTTGTATTAAGGTAAAAGTAATGATGTTTTTTTACTTTGATATATGAAAATCTATTAACTATTAATAATATCTCCTTCTACAAGTACTAAAATTTTTTTTAGCTGATCTACTTCCAAATATATTTGGATACCTCTCTTACCTCCACTTATACAAATTTTTTTAGGCAAAAAATTATTATCTAAAAAAGTTCTATATGTTTTTTTCATACCAATAGGAGAGCATCCACCGCGTATATAACCAGTAATTTTGAACAAATCCTTTTCTTTAATCATATCGACTTTTTTACATCCTGAAAGTTTTGCTAATTTTTTTAAATTTATTTTACTAGCTCCATTAATAATAACAATTAGATATTCCCTTTTATCTGTAACAAGAACTAAAGTTTTGTAAATTTCTCTTATATCTTGATTGTTTTTTAGAGCAACATCTATGGCTCCTATGCTTTCATCAGGTTTATAATTAATAAGTTCATATTTGATATCTAATTTATCGAGTATTCTCACAGCATTAGTTTTTTTCATATTAATAGCCTAGACTTTCATTTAGTATAAAAACTTTTATTCCATCTGAATCAAATTGACTCTTGATTCAAAATATTTTGCATTAATAGAATTTTTTCTAAAATTTTTAATTGTTCTATTAATTTTTTCATTTAGATACCAGTTGATATTTTCTTCCACTATTCTCCCTCCTAATTTAGAATATATACATTAATCTTCAGCTTTTCTTTTTTTTATCAATTACATATAATAGGAAGTACAATAAACTTGCTACTATTGTGCAGTAGAAGTAGAAGGTATAAACAAATTTTATTCCTTTATTTTCTAGTAATAAACCTGAAACGTATTGTAGAATCATACCACCTATACCAACAGAGAAAGATGCATAGATAGCTATAGCAGTAGTTCTAAGATTGGACTTAGTATTTTCACTAATAAATAAAGTTACAAATACTAAATATGAACCTATTGATAAACCTTGTAAAAAGAATAAAAATAGAATAAAGTTTGGATTAGGGCCAGTTCCATACCAAAACCACCTTATATTAAAAATTAAACTGCTAATGAATAAAGCTAAAGTTAAATTGATTTTTTTGGCTAAATTTTGACTAAAAACCATTACAGGCGCTTCACTTCCTGCAAATAATAGAAAAGCTAAACCTATACCAGCAATACTCCCACCTAATTCTCTATATAAAATTCCAAAATAGTTATTATGTGCAGTGATAGTTCCACCTATCATAAAGGAACCTAATAAAAAAATTATAAATTTTTTATTTGATAATAAGATTAAAATGTCCCTCTTACTTATTGGATGTTCTTCTATTTCCTCTACTTTTATAAGGCTTACTATTCCTAAAGTTGCTAGGTAACTAACAATAATAAGTGGAAAGATAATATTAAGACCGAATTTTTCAGCTAATATTCCAGCTACTTGTACACCAATAGCAAATCCAATAGCACCCCAAAGTCTTATCTTTCCAAATTCAAATGGACTAGCAAGAACTAAACTATCACAAACAGGGTTAAGACCCGAAAAGAATATCATAAAAATTAGATAAAAAATTGTAATAGTAACTACATTTGGGCTAAAAGCAATGCCAAGAGTAGATAGGGAAGAAGCAATAATTAATAAATTAATTACAACTTTAGGTTTTTTAAAGTGGTCACTAATGTAACCCCAAATAGGTTGCATGATAATTGTGGCAAGAGAGCCTAAGCTAAATGCTAAACCTAGTTCCTTTCCACTAAAATCTTTCCATTTTAAATATTGTGAAAATAAAGGTAAAAATGTTCCTAAAGCAAAAAACATAAAGAAATACCATGATGCATAAATACCATATTTTTTTTTCATAAATCCTCCTAAACTTATATCAGAGAGATTATATCATATGTTATTTGAAACACCTATGACAAATGTCCACTTTATAATTTTTATTTTTTAGAAAATAAAAATAAGGTGAAAAATCACCTTAAAACTTAAAGAGTATAAAATAATTTATATTCTTTCAGCCATAAATTTTTCTATTTCATCAGCTGTTTTAGGTCTGTTACCACCTATTTGATATGAACCTTCTTCTGTAATTAAAAAATCATTTTCATACCTCATTCCACCAAAGTTAATATACTCAATGATTTTATCAAAATTGATGTAATTTACATTTATTCCTTCTACTTGCCACTTCCTAATTAATTCAGGAATAAAATATATACCGGGCTCTACAGTTACTACAAAACCTTTTTCGAGTTCTCTACTTAATCTAAGATTAGATAAACCAAATTGTTTTGATTTTTCTTTGCCTTTATATCCAACAATTTTTTCACCAAAGTTTTCCATATCATGTACATCAAGTCCAATCATATGACCAAGACCATGAGGCATAAATAAAGCATGAGCACCATTTTTTATTATATCATCAAGGGAACCTTTTAAAAAGCCTCTAGATACTAATCCCTTTGCAAGTATTCTACAAGTTTCTAAATGAACATCTTTGTAGTTAATTCCAGGTTTTAGCAGTTTAACAGCACCGTCGTACATTTCTATTAATAAATTATACAAATCTCTTTGTTTTTCAGTAAACTTACCACTTACAGGTATAGTACTTGTCATATCACTACAATATCCATTTGGATGTCTAATACCAGCATCTACTAGTAATAATTTTCCCTCTTCTAATCTTCCATTGTAATGTGGATTATGAAGAGTTTGACCATTTACACTTACTATAGAAGGAAAACTAAGTTGACCTCCGTGACTAGTGGCAATAGCTCTTATAGCAGATTCTACTTCATATTCAAATTTCCCCGGTTTACAAACTTTAAGTGCTTCTATGTGCATCTCAATACCGAATTTACAAGCTTCTTCCAAGAGTTCAACTTCTTTATTTGATTTATAATTTCTCATATTAGCTATAGCATATAAAACTTTTTTATCTACATAATTATCTAGATTTTTTATGGAAATCCCCAATAAGTTTGCAAGTTTAATTTTATTGTCTCCTCTATACTGAGGTAATAATTTTACTCTATCAATATTTTTTTTTAAAAAATCTTCTAATTGATTTATTTCAAGTATTTTGTCTGTGCCTATTTTGGCTGAATAATCTTTTAAGCTAGGAATAGTTCCCTCCCAAATTATATTATCTATACTTTGATTTTGTCCGATAATATAATCTATGTCGTTATCAGAATCTATAATTCCAATTAAACCTTCTTTTTCAATGCCAAAATAATATAAAAAAGTTGAATCTTGTACAAAAGGATAAACATTGTATAAGCAATTCATTGGTGACAAATCATTTCCATTAATAATTAACAATCCATTTCCAATAAAGTTCCTTAATTTCTTACGTCTCTGTTTATATACTTCTTTAGTGAAAATCATATATTAATCCTCCTTGATTCTTTAATCTAATATTATTATACACAAGAGGATTGGAGAAGAAAAGAAGATTATTAAGTTTCTTTACTAAAAGGTCATTCTTTTGAAGTAATTTAAGAAATAAATAAAGATAAAAATTATTTTGACATTTTAAAATATAATTGATTATTATATAAATGAGGTGAGTGAATGATATTAGTAGTAGAAGATGAAATGAATATAAGAAAGCTTATAAAAATATTCCTTCAAAGAGAAGGTTATTCTATTATTGAAGGAAGAGATGGAGTAGAAGGGATAGAATTATTAAAGAAAAATAAAGTGTCCCTTATAATTTCAGATATAAATATGCCTAATAAAGATGGTTTCCATATGTTAAAGGAAATTAGAGAAGTTAGTAATATTCCAATAATTATACTTAGTGCTCATGATAGCTTGGAAAACCAAGTTAATTCATATGATTTAGGAGCTCATGCCTTTTTACCAAAACCATTTAAAGGGCCATTATTAGTATCTTTAGTAAAAAGATTTTACCCTATAGACAACAATATAAAAGTAGGAGATTTGTACATAAATAAAAAAAAGGGAAGTATTTATCATAATGAAAAAAAGTTGGATTTAAGACCGAGAGAGTATGATTTATTACTTTATTTTATAGAAAATCGAAATATACTTTTATCTAGGGGGAAACTATTAGATGCTGTATGGGGAATTGATTTTAGTGGTACAGATAGAGTTGTAGATAATCACATAAAAAAACTTAGGAAAAAGTTGGGAGAAAGTAGAAGTTACATAGAAACAGTTATATCAAAGGGATATAAGTTTGGAGTAAAAGATGAAATTAAAAACTAAATTATTTTTATTATCTCTCTCTATTTTTGGATTTTTATTATCCCTAGAATTTTTTATAGGCAAGTATTATTTAGACGACATATATGAGTATATAAAAAAAAGAGAAATTAATAATGCTTTTCTTAAATTTAATAAAAAACCAACAAAAGAAGTAATAATTAATCTTGAAAAAAACCTTAATAGTAAAATATTTTTTTTAAGTGAAGAGATAGATATAAACCAACTAAATTATTTGATAATAGACAATAATGGGGAGATTATCTGTTTAATACTTGATAATTTAATAGATGATTTTCATGAAAAAAATCTTCTTCAAATAGGAAATGAAATAAAATTTGAAGCAATTAGCTTCTCCTCAAACTATTATATTCCCATATCAATAGGTGACTATATCGACTATGAAATGGCCAGAATTACTGGTAAAGAAAAAAAAATAAGTTTTACTGGAAAGATAGTAGAAAATAACATACATGTTGAAGAAGTAGATGAATTTGTAGAATTGATTGCTAATTATAGGTTGAAAATTATGAATAAAGAAGTATTTGAAGAGGTTATAGTTGAAGGGGATGGTGACAAGTATTATATAGGAGGTAGAAGGGTAGGAGAAGATTATATGCTTATCTTTTATAATTTTGCCCCAATAAAAGATACCCTTGATATTTTTGCTAAATTTTTATTTTATATATTTATTTTTAGCTTACTTCTTATTACCATAACTACTTTTATTTGGACCTCTTATTTGACCAAATTTATTAGTGAACTTACCCTTGAAGTAAAAGTTATGACTAATTTGGATTTTAGTAAAAAGATAGATGAGGATAGAAAAGACGAATTAGGGGAACTAGGCTATTATATAAATAAATTAGGAGAAAAGCTTGAAAAAACAATAGATGAATTAGATCAAGAATTAATCAAAAAAGAAAAAGAAAAAGAAGTTATAAGAACTTTATTATCAAATCTTTCTCATGAATTTAAAACCCCTCTTACATTAATAGGAGGTTATACAGAAGTTCTAAAATTAGAGGGAGAAAATGAGTATTTAAATATTATAGAAGGTGAATGTGAAAGGTTGGAGAAATTGATAGACAAAAGTTTATATGCTATGAAATTAGAAAGTTCTATTGGACAATTGGAAAAAGAAAAAATAAATATTTCTGATTTGGTAGAAAATATTCTTGCTACTTTTTCATTAGAAATAAAAAACTTAGAAGTAATAAAAGAAATAAATGAAAAAGTTTATCTTAAATGTGATAAAGTAATGATAGAACAAGTTATATATAATCTTTTAAGTAACAGTATTAAATATTCAAAGGGAAAGTTGATAGTAGGGGTAAAAAGTGAAAAAGAGAAGGTAGAAATAATTATTGGAAATGATGGGGAAAAATTGGGAGAAGAAAAGGAAAAAATATGGGAAAAATTTTATAAGGGGAAAAATCAAGAAAGAGGAGGGATAGGTCTTGGTTTATATATAGTAGCCAATATAATAAAAGCACACAAGGGACAAATAAAAGTAGATGAAGATAATGAATATACACTATTTAAATTTTTTTTATAAATGGATACATAGAGGATACATGAACTTAATATACTTAATTATATAAATCTGAGGAGGTATATATATGAAAAGAATATTGTTTATTTTGTCTGTGATAATTTTGTTTGTAGCTTGCGATGATATGGACGTTGGAGGGGGTATATTGAGAGAGAGAGAGGATGATTTGGATATAATTAGAGAAGAACCCTTTAATAAAATAGCTTTTGATAGTAGTAGAAAGGTAACATATGAAGGACTAAATTTTGTTGTTCCAGTAGGAATGAAAGGGGAAGAGGATAGGTTTGATAGAGAGTATGAAATGAGAGTGTACGGAGGAGAGATAATAACTATTGATAGTAGGCCAGATAGACTACCTGTTAATAAAAAAGATATTAAATTAGGAGTATATTATGTAGAAGATGATGGGGATTTAGTAGCTTATTATACTAAAGATGGTCAAACATTTGAAATAGAATATGATAATGAAAAAGGAAATTATAAGGAAAGTTATATTAAAGTTTTATCAAGCATAATTGATTTGAACTAATAGATAAAAAGTTTAATAATAAATAACTTTCAACTTAGAGACAC
>CAZFBB010000111.1:0-10167 GCA_964517235.1 uncultured Fusobacteriaceae bacterium | reverse complement strand
AGAAGTTTTACTTGTCTTTAATTTTAGGTGTACCTATATAAGAGATTTAGATTAAGTTAACGAAAGAAACCTTAAGAATTGGGAGTTGTTTGAGCTCCAAAAAGAGCGAGTTTTAAAATTTAGTGACTGTAGTGATTACTTAATCATATTTCTTATATGAATACTTGATTTTGACTGGATAAGGAAGGATTTATCCAACGTAAATTCACTTATATCCTTAAGATGTTTTATTACTTTTATATCAAGACAAAAATAATGATGTTTTTTCAAAAAACTAGTTGTTTGTCTTCAACCTGAGGTGATTTTATATCACTTTTTTTTTATAAAAATTTTGGGAAATAATTTTAATAGAGACCTTTTTTAAAAGTGAATTCTAAAATGTTAAAAATAGCTTATATAAGTTATACAAAATTTTTTGATACTAAAATTATTATAATTTCTGAATTTTACTTGAATATAAAAGAATAAATAAAGTATAATCATATAAAAATAAAAGGGGTAATATTATGAAAAAAATTATTTTAATATTTAAACTGCTACTTTCGTTTTTTTCTTGTACTTCAAAAGAGAAAAGTAAAAACTTAAAAAGATTAGAATTTAGAGATGATGATGTTGTTTTTATAATTAATGCAGATGATGTAGGTATGGATGAAAATAGTGATAAAGCAGTATTTGATCTTTATGAAAAAGGCAAGATACAAACATATTCAATAATGGTTAATACACCAAATTATAGGGAAGCTCTAAAGTATTCTTTAAAAAATAACGTTCCAGTAGGAGTACATCTTACACTTACAAATGAGTGGCAAGAGAAAAATTCATGGACTCCTCTTTTGTCAAAAGAAGAAGTTCCTAGTCTTTACAATGAAGAGGGGTATATGTGGGCAAGTGTAGATGAAATTAAGGAAAATGTAAAAATAGAAGAAGCAAGAAAAGAATTAAAAAGCCATATTGATAAGGCTCTTACAGATGGATTAGATGTAACACATATAGACTTTCATATGTTATTTTGGAGAGGGTCGGAAGAGATAGTTGAAATGGCTTATGATTTAGTAAAAGAATATAAATTGCCTATGGTACATCAAATTTTTTGGGAGAGTACAAAAAAACAATTAAAGATATCTAAAGAGTTTTATAATAAAGGAATAATTGTTGTAGATAAGAATTGGATGTATTACAATCCAGATAGGAGAAAAAAGAATCCAAATAAAAGTTTTATTGATTATTCTAGAATGTTCAAGAGGGCTCAAAGTGGGATACATCATCTTGCAATACATCCAAGTGTATTAAATAATCAAGTAATGGTTAGATTTAAAGATGGAGAATTTAGATATGATGAATATATGGTTTTTCAAGATGAAAAACTAAATAAAATAATAAAAAAAAAGAATATAAAATTTACTGATTATAGAAGGATGAGGGATTTGAATAGAGTTATAAAGGAAAATTAATAAGAAAAAAGTATTTACATATATTAAATGAGAGTATATTATAAGTAGAAGGAATTGGTGATGGTATGATAAGAAAAATTTTACTTATTCTTCTGCTTTTTTTTCTTCCTATTTTTACATTATTATTTATAGTCTATATAAAAATAGAATTGAGTAAAAAGTATCACAAAAGGGTAGATGTAGAATATAGTGTAGAAATGACAAAGGAATCTTCTGGACTTATAAAAAGTAAAGAATATGATAATATCTATTATACACATGATGACTCCAAAAGTGAAGAAGCTGAACCTAGTAATTATCTTTATGCCTTTTCATTTGTAGGGGAAAATAACGCTAAATTTGGAAAATGGGAGTATAAAATTGAACTTGAAGATACTATAAATATAGACTGGGAAGATATGAGTATAACTGATCAAGGAAAGGTAATTATAGGAGATATAGGGAACAATTTTAGAAAGAGAAAATACTTTTATATGTACATATTTGATGAACCAGAAAGAAATCAAAAAGTTATTTTTGGAAAAGATATAAAAAAAATAGCATTTCGAATTCCTAGTGTTTTTTGGCAAGATAATAATGAAGCTTTGTTTTATTATGAGAATTACTTATATATGTTAACAAAGGAGCTTTGGGGTAGAAGTAGACTATATAGACTAGGATTAGAGGGTGTAGAAGAAAATGAGCTATATAATCTTGAATTTGTAAGTAAAATCCCTTTTAAAGGGATAATTACAGGAGCTGATATCTCTCCAAATAAAAAAAAGATAGCGATATTGACATATGATAAAATATACATATATGATATAAGTAAAGGGATAAATTTTGACAAACTTATTAAAAGTATTTCTTTAGAAATAAATATAAGATATAGGCAATATGAAGGGATTACTTTTGTAGATGACAACAGAATAATTATAAGTACAGAACAAGGTTCTTTTATAAATGAAGTCAATAAAAATGTGGGAATGAGAATACTAGAATATAATATTTAACTTGCCTAAAATTTATAAATTTAGTATTATATACCTATAAAGGAAGTGGTAATATGAAGGTTATTAAAAGAGCGTGGAAAATTCTTGCAGGTCTTATGATTATGCTTAATAGCGAGCTATAAGTCTCAGGGAGTAATTATTAAAAATAAAAAGCGAAACCTCTTATTGACTAAGAGGTGTTTTTGTTAGTTATTTTTATAATTTTTCTATAGTTAACGCTAGCATCTCTCAATTTCTTAATTGAAAGGGAAGTTTTTTCTGTTAATCAAATTTTGTTAGTTTTTTAACTTTGGTTCTTATCACAATAATCTCTTTCTTCGCTTCAATAATTTTTTAATTTTTCACCTTTTAACGGCTAAAATTAAGTAGCTTTCTTTAACAATGCCTGATTTATTTAAAAGAGTTCCGATTACTTTCCCGTTAAAAATCACTTTAATTTCTTCTAAAGACTTAAATACAGAGCAAAAATTATAATTCCTCACAATCTTTTCTCCTAATATCCCTAAAATTAAATCTCCATGAGGAGTTTGTTCTATAAGTTCACCTTGCCCCAAGTTCTTTTAATCTCTCTATAAAGTAACTTTTTCTAATGTTGTTAAATGCTCCTTCTATTACTAGGAGATTATATAAATTTAAAGGGCTAATGCCACAAAATTGAGCTATTACACCTAGTAATTTAATGTACTAAAGTTGAAAAGTGAAATTCATTTATTATAGGAGGTTCAATCCACTTTTCAATCATAAGCTCAGTTAACGTAATTGATTGTATTAAATTTCTATTTATTTTGTTTAATATAGAAACATTGTTAGTGATTTCCTTTTCAGTAATAAAAATCTTTACTATTCTCAGAAGTTTGAATATTTTTTATATTATGAATATCTTCGTTTACTTTTTGTTAGCTTAATACATTTTTCCACTTTAACTCAATGTTTATTCCTGATATAGGTAATAAACCTATAAATTTTTATGGGAAATAGCAATAGAGTTGGGGAAAGGATAATTATATAATGGATTATATTAGATAAATAATTATAAAACAACTTTTTTCTAAAATAAAAATGTCATATGTATATTATGTAATGATTTTTTTAAATCCTTTGATGGAAAGGTGAAAATATGAAAAAGTTACTAATATATATTCTTTTAACATTTAATCTGTTAGCTCTTAATAAACTAGAATTTACTCTAGAAAATGACATTCTATTTGATGATAAATACTATACTAACGGTGTAGCTTGGAGATATAGTAAAATTAGAACTGAAGATTTGCCATTTGAAAGGGATAGGACAATTTGGAGAAACTTTATTTTTGGACAGAAAATATATACACCTAGCGATATAAGAATTCCAGCAGAATTTTATGAATATTATGATAGACCTTATGCAGGTTGGTTATACTTTGGAGTTGAAGAAGAGATAAATTACTTTAACAATAATAGTGTTAAATATGGAATAGTAATTGGATTTACTGGTGAAGAATCATTTGCAGAAGAAGCACAAAATAAAGTACATAGATTAATAGGTTCAAATCTTGCAAAAGGTTGGAGTACACAGATTGGCTCTATGTTAGGAATACAACTTAATATAGATTATCAACGAAAAAATTATTACAAAAAAATTAATAATAATCTAGATTTTGTTGGAGATTTTAAAGTTGTATATGAAATGGGAAATGTATTTTTTAATGTAATTTTTTCAGAAAAGATAAAATTAGGGAAAATAACTCCTATGCCTTATTTGAAGAATTTTAATGAAAATGAATATTACTTTTTTTTAGAACCAAAACTTATGATAGATATATATGATGCTACAATAGAAGGAGAACTTGTAAATAACAATAGCCTATATACAAAAGGAATATATAATCTTGTTGGGAAAGTAGAAGCAGGGATAAAATACAGATATAAGAATCTTACTTTTGAATATAGTCTCAATATTAATTCAAGTGAGCTTGAAGAGAAAAATTGGAAGTTTTTAGATCATATTTATCATAAATTTTATATAGATTTTTATTTTTAATTTTTTTTAAAGGTGACAAATAGATGTCACCTTTGTTGTTTTATAATAACCTATCTTAAAAAATAGGAGGAATATATATGGAAAAATTAATTTGTCAATCATGTTCAATGCCACTTCTTAACCAAGAAGATTTTGGAAGTGAAAAAGATGGTAGTATTAATGAAGATTATTGTGGGTATTGTTATAAAGATGGTAGATTTATAACAGATATATCTATGATAGAAATGATAGAAATTTGTGTTCCTTATGTTGTAAAAGATGAGAAATTGTCTGAAGAAAACGCAAAAAAAATGTTGGAAGAAACCTTTCCAAATTTGAAAAGGTGGATGAAATAATTTAGTAGAAGTACTGTAAAATAAGGAAGAAAAAAAAATTAATTATTAGACTTAAGAACGAAGTTATTTTACAGTGCATATTTATTTTGAGATAGTATTGAAAAGAAGTGAAAATAATATTGCTAAGTTAACCAGATACTCATATAGGGTAAAATTTAGAGTTACCTAAATCTCTCGTTGCTTCTTGACATTCGTTAAAAACAAGAGTTATAATGAAAAAAAATTAGGAGATAAAGATGGAACCCTTTAAAAATGTTTTTAACAAAAAATTTATAGATATCCTCGGTGAAGATATTAAAAAAGAATATGAAGAATTTGATAAGGATAAATTTTATAATTTAGTTTTTGAAGATATATTTGAATTACTTCAATTAAAAGAAAGAATGAGACATATAACTTTTGCTCTTGGTAAAGTGTTAAATAGAAGCTATAAAGAGAATATAGATATATTAATTAGGGCTACGAAGGGTAGAAGTGGTATGCCATACATAGTTTTGCCAGATTATGTAGAAATATTTGGATTGAGTGATTTGGAAGTTTCTAAAAGGGCCTTAAAAGAATTTACAAAGTTGTTTTCATCAGAGTTTGCAGTTAGACCTTTTATTATAAGGTATGAAAATGAAATGTTAGAAGAAATAGAAAAATGGGCAGAAGATGAAAATGAACATATACGTAGATTAGCTAGTGAGGGAACTAGACCTATACTTCCTTGGGCTATGGATATACCTGCTTTTAGGACTAATCCTAGGAAAATAATTGATATATTAGATAAATTGAAAGATGATGAAAGTGCTTATGTGAGAAAAAGTGTAGCAAATAATCTTAATTCTATTTCAAAAGATCATCCAGAAATAACCCTTGAAATAGCTAAAAAATGGTATGGGGAAAATAAAAATAGAAATCAATTGGTAAAGCATGGTTTGAGAACTATTTTAAAAAGTTCTGATGAAAGGGCGTTGGAATTGTTAGGCTATCATAATCCAAAAGACATAAAAATGTCTAATTTTAAAGGTGATAAGAGGGTAAAAATAGGAGAAAGTTATAACTTTTCTTTTGAACTTATAAGTGAAAATCAGATAGGGAAATTGAGGTTAGAATATATTATGGATCTTGTAAGGTTAAATAACAAGAGAAATCAGAAGGTTTTTAAAATATCTGAAGGTGATTTTAAGGGAAGCGTAAAAAAAATAGAGAAAAAACATTCATTTAAACCAGTAACAACTAGAAAGTATTATAAAGGCTTACATAGAATAACTTTACTTGTAAATGGTTGTAACTTTGGAACTATAGAATTTGAATTAATTTAATATAGGGAGAGAATAATAGAAAACAATTATTAGATAAGATACTAGTTAAAGGAGGAAGATTTGTTATGGTAGAATATATTCAAGTTAATCTTGATAATATAAATAATGAGCATATTTGTTGCTGTATCTCAAATAAAAAATGTCAAGAAGGATATGAGGATAAAAAGGAATATTTAAAAAATCAATTTAAAAATGGTTTTGAGTTTTGGAAATTAAATGTTAGACATAAAGTTTTTATACAATTTGAACCTATTGAAAATACTTGGTATGGAGTAGAAGGTGAAAATATTAATTTTATATCTTGTTTTTGGTTTGCTGGTCAATATAAAGGGCAGGGTCATGGTAAAAAACTTATTGAAATTGCAAAGGAAAAATCAAAGGGTAAAAATGGGTTGGCTACTATCGTTGGAAAGAAAAAAAATAATTACCTATCTGATAGAGGAATATTTGAAAAGTATGGATTTGAAGTAGTTGATGAAAATGGATTATATATACTTTTATATTGTGACTTTAAGAAAGGTGGAGATAAGCCCAAATTTTCAAATATATCTAGGAAGTTAGAAGTAGAAGGTGAAGGAGTGAAGATTTATTACTCTCCCTTGTGTCCATTTTGCAGATATTATACTCAATTATTAGAGGAACAGTGTAGAAAAGAAGGAATAGAATTTGAAAAAATATATGTAGATACTATTGAAAAAGCAAGAAAATTACCGCATCCTATACCTATATACAGTGGGTACTATAAAGGTCAGTTTTTAGCAAATGAAGTTCTTACTTTTGAAAAGTTAAAGAAGATGATGGAAAAAATAGATAGAAAAAGTTGTTAAAAGCTAAAAGATTTGAAAAAATCAAAAGTTTACTTTTAAAAAGTTAAAATTATTATTGAATATTATTGTTGGTTAAAAGATTTTACTATGTGATTAAAGTTAAAAAGGAATCTTTACAGAAAGTTTTATTTCAAAAAATCAATGTGTATTTATAATACTTTTCGATGGTGATTTTTGACTATAACTTACTGCTCACCAAGTTTAGATTTGAAAAGGTTTTTCTGTCAATTCCTTATTTTTTAAGATTAAACGTTGATATTTTTAACTATTAATTATTAAATATTAAGTGATTCAAATAGATTATTTTCCACAACATTTTTTATATTTTTTTCCACTTCCACATATACATAGCTCATTTCTTTCTATTTTTTTTGCCAAAACTTCTGGACTAGGATCTATTTGTGAATGATAGTACCATTTACCGTCTAGTTTTTTAAAGATACTTCTTTCTCTATGTTTTCTAATATATCCTTCAGTTTTATATTCAGCGACAAATTCAACGATTCCTTTTTGATCATCTTTCTGACCTGCAACAGTATCAAGTATAATTAAAGATAGAAAATCAGATTTTTTAGACCAGAGTTCAACCTCTTCTTTACTAACTTCATTTCTTGTTTCTGGATGATGAGTGTCTAAAATATAATCTATATTTTTACTGGCAAAAGCAGAAAATCTTGATTTCATAACTTCTACTGCATTTCTTCCAATAACTTCCCCATTTATATAGAGTTTACAACACTTTGAAAATTCTAAATCACTACCACAATAACACATAATACCTCCTTTTTTAAGAATTATAACATATTATTTAAATTTGACTATTTTTTTTTAATGGATAATGTGGCATAATATATTACTAGATAATTTGTAAAGAGGGTGATATTATGTATCGTGTTTTTGTAAAAGACATAATAAAAGAAGAATTTGGAAACAAATATCAAATTATTCAATATCAAAGGGAGAAACATAAGGTTATAATAGAAAAATTATATGAAGAGAGATATAATGAAACACTTGGAAAAAATTGGGATAGGTATGAAGAGTTTTATGAAAAAGGGCTTATATTATTAAAAGAAGGAGAAGAATATGTAGCTTTTGCTATTATAAATGTAGAAGGAGATAAGGGATATATTTGGAAGTTATTTTTAAAGAAAGATGATTATGTTATCTTTAAGACATTAGTAGTAGAAGTTGCAAAAAAAATTGATGAATTAAGTATAGATAAGATACACATAAAAGGTAATATTTTACCTGAGTTTTTAAAAAAAATTGGATTCAAATATTTATAAATAATAAGATAAAAAGTTATTAGTTATTTAAACTAGTAACTTTTATATTTTTTTTGTATAATAATTACATAAGGGGGGATTATGAAAAAATTTTATATATATTTTTTGTTGATTGTGAGTAGTTTTGGTTATAATTTTAACAATAGACTTATTTATTCAGATGAAAAAATATACTTTTCAGTAAAGCTTTTAAGTGGTGATATAGTGACGCTAGCAGGTGATGGGAAATATGTTGTTTATAGATATGGTAATGATAAAGAGCTAAAAATGGAGTATCCAGAAGCAGAGGTGGACTGGTACAAAGCTTTTTCTATAAGCAAGTTGAATGCAGAAGGATTTGAAAGTTATTATGTTAATTTTGAAACTGAAATGTACATATATAGGATTTTTCAAGAAAAAGTAGAAGATGAATTATCTATAGGAATAGTTGTAAAAAATAAATTAACAAATCAAACTATGGAATTTATAAGTTTACCAGAACATTTAATTGGAAGTTTAAAAATAATTTATGATAAAAAATTAGTTGAAAGGGTTGATATATAAAAATTAGTCTAACTTGTAGAGATTTTTTTAGCTCTTAGGTCGAAGACAAACAACTAGTTTTTGAAAAAAACATTATTATTTTTGTCTTGATACAAAAGTAATACAAAATCTTAAAGGGGATACTTGAATCTACGTCGGATAAAGTCCTTCTTATTCATTAAAAATAAAGTATTTGTATAATAAATAAGATTAAGCAATAACTACGGTTACTAAACTTCAAAAGTTGCTCTTAAGGAGCTCAAATAGCTTTCAATTATTAAGGTTTTTTTGTTAACCTAATCTGAATTTTTTATATAGGTACATCTAAATAAAATTAATAAAACTTCTTTTTTAAGAAAATTTTATTTGTCTACAGTCTCAGATCTTAAAAAGGTCTTCTTTTGTATAAAGAGATAAGAGAATTATTTTATATTTTAAGGAGATAAAATGGAAAATAAAGTATCATTAGTATTAGAAGGTGGGGGATTGAGGGGTATATATACTTCAGCAATTTTAGATTATTTTCTAGAGAAAAATATTGATTTTAATTATGTAGTAGGAGTATCAGCTGGAGCGATTATGGCTGCTTCATATTTTAGTAAACAAATTGGGAGAAACTTGAGAATAAATACTAAATATCTTAATGATAGCAGATATATGTCCTTTAAAAATGTACTAAAGGAAGGAGCTTTTTTTAGTAGGGACTTTGCTTATAGAAAAGTTCCAAATGTACTGGAAAAATTTGATTATAAAACTTTTTTTACTAGAGAGTTTACATATAAAGTAGGAGCCTTTGATGTAACTTTAGGTGGAAACCATTATTTTTCCATGGGTGATATTAGAGACAATGAAAAGTTTTTGGATATATTCATGGCTTCTGGTAGTCTTCCTTTTTTATCAAAACCAGTTGTGATAGAAAATAGAAAATATTTAGATGGTGGAATCGGTGAATCTATTCCAATATACCAAGCTGAAAAGGATGGATATAATAAACATATAATAATCCTTACTAGAAATAAAGGTTATAGAAAAAAAGAAAGAGAAGATTCTTTTTTAATAAGAACATTTTATAGAAAATATCCAAAAGTAGCTAAAAATCTTATTAATAGAGGGAAAGAGTACAATAAAAGTCTTGAATATATAGAAAAATTAGAAAAAGAAGGTAAAGCTTTTGTTATAAGACCTATTGAAAATGTAGATGTAGGTAGATTAGAAAAAAATCCTGAAAAGATAAAAAAACTATATAAACAGGGAAGAAGAGAAGTAGAAGGTATCTTTAATGATTTAATTGATTTTTTAAAAAATTAGAATACATTAAAAATAATCTTGGATTGACACTCCCACAACTAAAGCAATGGGATTCTTAGGACAAATCAACTTTATAGGTTTCTAAACAAAACTACAGGGAGTCGACGTATTACCTA
>CAZFBB010000110.1:0-10209 GCA_964517235.1 uncultured Fusobacteriaceae bacterium | reverse complement strand
AAAGTTAGTCCAATAGTTAAAGCTATTCTTGAAAGTAATAATGTAGAAAATAAAGAGTTTAAAAAGTAAAAAATCCCTATTTAAGGGATTTTATAGTATATTTAAAGAGCTCCTCCTCTATCATTTTCATATGTTGATTCTTCTAAAGATATTGACGTATAACTTCTTTTTGATTTAGTTAAAGCTCCTCCTCTATCATTACTAAATACAGCTGAACACCCTAATAAAAATATTACAATTAATATAAGTTTTTTCATATTAACATCCCCTTTTGTCATTATTATAAAATAAATATATCACACAATATAGACAACAAAGTAAATATCTGATAAAATTTATTAAATTTCAAGAAATATTATTAAAGTTTATTGAAAAGGAGCTAAATATGAAAATATTAGGTAGTGGTACAAAAATTAAACGTATTAGAAAAAATTTAAAACTATCACAAAAAGATCTATCAAAAGGTATACTAAGCTTATCTATGCTTTCCTATATAGAATCTGAAAAACACCCTCTTAAAGGTGATCTAGCAATGAAATTAGTTGAACGATTAAATATGTACTCTCCTACTTCTATTGATTATAAAAAAATATGTATTGGTAAAAAAACTCTCTATGAAGATAAGTTGAATAATATATTAAAAAACATTAAATTAATAAAAAATAGGCATATTAATCAATTTATAAACTCTTTAAGCACTGAGAATTATACAGATTTAGAATATAAAGCAAAAAGTATATTTTCTAGTATCTATTTCAATAGATATAATAATTACATTGTTAGTAAAAAATATCTTGAAGAAATTATCGATATTGAAGATGAAACTACGAAAAATTTTTATCCTTTAAATTTACTTCTTTTACAGAGAATATATATATATACTGAAGATTATAAAAAATTGAACCAATTGTATTGTCGTCATAATAAAAAGTTAAAAAAAATTAGTACTACTAAAATTAAAGGGAATCTTTATTATAATTTTGGTCTTTCATTAGAAATAAAAAACCAAGAAGAAGAAGCTATAAATAACTATAGTACTGCTTTAAAATATTTTAAGAACAAACAGCTAGAAGATTTATGCAATAATAATATTGGAGTTTGCTACTGTAAATTGAAAGAATATGAAAAATCTAATGAGATTTATTTAGACTTACTTAAAAATAATCCTAAAGATATTGAAAAAGCTAGATATTATTCTAACCTCTTAATAAATTATATTGAACTCAAAGAAGATATCAGTGTGAAAAATACTGTTAATAAATTGAATCAATCCCTCTCTAATATTGCTAGAGAAAACACAATTAAATACCAAAGTTATATGTGTCTAGGAAAAGGGTATCTCTATTTGGAAGATAGATATAATGCTATGAAAGCTTTTGAAATGGAGCTTCAATTAGGAGTAGGAAATAGAAACAATCATTTTTTCTTTGAAAACTATAAGTATTGTATTAATCAATTAATGGCTATTTATCATATTAAAGATATTAAAAAATTTAATAATTTAGAAAAATATATTAATCAATTACCTACTACAATAATTGATAGTGAATTTTTGATAAAAATACTTTATTATTATTCGAAAGTTTATGAGAAAGAAGATATCCTTAGGTTCAATAAAGTAATATATAATAAATTTTATCAATTATAAAAGAGTCTTTTAGACTCTTTTTTTGATATTAGTCAACTTTTATAACTTTGGTTGCAATGCTGTCTATAAATGACTTATTATGCTCAACAAATAATATGGTTGGCTCATATTTTAGAATAGCTTTTTTTAATTTTTCTATTTGCTTATAGTCTAAAAAATTAAGTGGTTCATCCCATATATAAATATGAGCTTTACTATAGATACTTAATGCTAAAGAAAATTTTCTTAACTCACCTTGACTAAAGTTTTTAAATGATTTTAATAAGATATTTTCCCTTAGATTAAAAGAAGCTAGAAACCTTCCAAACTCACCTGCATCAATAGCATTTTTTAAAAGGTAATCTTTAACATTACTTTCATCATAACTAAGCTCTTGATTTACACTAGATACTTTAATGTATTTATGAAAAAAGACACCTTTATCTTTATTCAATATTTTTTTTATTATAGAAGATTTCCCAGATCCATTTTTCCCAATTAAAGCTACTCTCTCTCCTTTTTTTATTGTAAATGAAAGATTAGGTACCAAAACCTTTCCATCATACTCTATCATTAAATTTTCTACTGTGAGAAAATTTTTAGGAAGGGTTTTATAGTTGAAAAATTTTATCTCATATGATTTTTCAAGTTTTTTTACTAATTCTTTTTTTTGTTCTATATCTCTGTTTATACGTGTTTCTAAATTTTTTGCTGCTCTCATCAACTTTGTTGATTTAGAACTAACATAACCTTTATCTCTTGCTCCAATCTTCTTTTTTTCTGAAGTTCCTGACCATCCTATCTTTTCACTAATACTTTTAGATTTTTGTAAGATGTCTTTTTTTAGCTCATAATTCTTTTTAATAGTACTCATTTCTAAACTAGCTTTATTTTGATAATAATCATTAAATTTTGCGTTACTTATGTTTATCCCATTTTTAGCATCTATATCTATTATATGGCTACCTACTTTATTTAGAAAGTGTGCGTCATGTGATACACATATAAAACCTTTTGATTTTTTTGATAAATACTTTGATAGAGACTCTCTCGATTCTAAATCTAAGTGATTTGTGGGTTCATCTAAAAGAGGAAAAGTTCCTTGTTTTATAAATAAAGATACTATTTTTACTTTTGTTTTTTCCCCCCCACTAAGTGTATTATAAGAACTATCTAATATAGAATCCTCTAAACCTATCTTCTCACATTCTTTCTTTATAATTGCATCTATATTATATCCGTCTATTTTTTTATACTCTTCTTCCAATACACTATACTTTTTCATATCCATATTATTAAGAGCTTCTTCAATTTGTCTTTCTAATTGAAAATAGGGACCTGCTATTTCTTTTATTATATTTATCACTTTATCGTTGATATTTTCAATTTCATAGGGAAAATAAAAAAAATTGTTTTTACTTTTTATTGTTCCTGAATCTCTCTTTAATTCTCCTGAAATTAGCTTAAGTAGTGTACTTTTTCCTTCACCATTTTTCCCTATAACTACCGTTTTCCAACTATCATCTATCTCTAAGTTCAAATTACTAAATATTACTTTAAATGGGTGGGAGTATGCAAATGATACATTAGATAGAACTATCTTATTCATGTTATGCCTCCTTTAAATTAACCTTATTAATGTAACTCTTTCCAAAAGAAGTCTTTTTAAAATATAGGTGAGTAAATACCAGATATACCACTGATGTTACTAAAATTATCATATTTGAGTTATTAATTAATTCTAAAAGAATACCAAATACTATTAAACCTATTGGAGTAACACATTGACTAGTAAAATCAAAGATAGAAAAAAATCTTCCTTTAATCTTAGCATCTACAGATTCATGAAGATAACTGAAAAAGGGAACATTTACAAAAGTATTGTACACTGCTGCTAACATAAGAAGTAACGCTGAAAAAATTAGAATATATTGATTTTCTCCAATAAATATGTTTAATACAGAAAAAAAGATAAACATTAAAAATTGAGCTAAAATATATCTATATATTTTTTCTTTAAAATTGATTTTATCTAAATATCTATAGAGTAAAAAATTTCCAATAATTAAGCCTATTCCCCATATAAGTTCAAAATATCCAATATAATTCGCTTCCAAATTTAAATTATTTAATATTAAATAAGGGATTAAAACAAATAGTAATGGACTATAAAAAAAGTTCAATAATAAGGCATATAGTGAAATACCAAAAATATCTTTTCTATTATATATTTCTATAGTAACTTCTTTATATGATTTTAGTGTTCCAATAAATGATAAAGCTTTTGACTTAACTTTCTTTTTATATGTATAACTTAAAAATAGTTCTAGAATTCCTGAGAATAAAAAAGTTATGGCATTTATAACTAATATAAACTTTATCCCGTAGAAGTTATATAAAAATATACCTAATATTGGAGCAAATAGGTTAACTAAATTCATTAATGAATTTAGTATTGTATTTGCTTTTTCTGTAGTTAAATTAAAGTTCAAATCAGTGAATATAGACAAAGATGATATACTAAATATATTTGAATACAACAATAATAATGATTGCAATAATATTAAGTGTAGCGGTATTTCTTTTGCAAAAATCATAAATATAAATATAGTTAATGCACTTAAAATATCTGTTATAATCATAATTTTTTTTCTATTATAATTATCTGATAAGACACCTCCTAGGGTTGCTGATATTAAACTTACTACCGTAAATATACTTACTGCTATACTCATTTTAAACCCTGAATTAGTATACGAAAGAATATATAGTGGAATTACCACAGATTGCATCCTTGAGCCTATTAGAGATGTAGAATAAGATAGTATATATATTATAAAATTCATAAAATCTCTCTTTCAATTTTTATCTTATTTTTATTTTTACTAATATTTATTAATATCTTCTCTTCTTTAATATCTCTTATATCTATATTTAAAGCTGATTTTCTAATAGAAAAGACATCAAAAGAAAATTTATTTGTATAGTTATGGCCCAGTTTATATGTCATAAATAAATTATATTCATAATCAAATGTTTCTGTAATATAAGATGGTAGCTTATACCCAAATTGGCTTAGATATTCAGATAAAATCTCTGAAATAATCGTATTAACTACAACAAATTTGTTTTTTAGATAATTTAATTTTTCATAATTAAATATATCATTAAAATTATTTGAAGCTACTGACTTCAAATCTAAAAATAAACCTAAAAGGTTAAAGTTATAATGTTTTCTTAATAAATGAATAGAACCTTGGAAAAAACTATCAAAAAAATGTTCAACAAAATAGCTTAAATCGTAATATTTATCTCTAACATAAGTACTGTAATTAAAATAATGAGGAAATAGTTCTTTATTATTTTCTATTAAATCTTTATTATCCTCAAAATGATTATTTTCTGCCATGCTTGAAAATGTTTTTCCATCGATGTATAAGTCATCTTTAACTTGATTATAAAGTTCTGTTCCTGCTAATACACAACAAAGACTTAATTGAATATGATTAAAACCTTTATTCCAAACTTTTTCCATTAAATTTAATGTGTCTTTTAAATCCTCAACTGTTTCTTCTGGAAAACCATAAATAAATGAAAAGGTTGAATTTTTTAACTTAGCCCTGTTAATATCATTCAGTTTTTTTTCAATTTCATCCAATTTTAACCTTTTACTTATCTTTTTCTGCATTCTATCAGATCCACTTTCTATACCAAAGTAAATACTACTACAACCTGAGTCAACCATATTCTTTAGCATTTCAAAGTCCAAAGTATCTAACCTAGAGCTACAACTCCATTCGATATCTAAATTTTTATTTAAAAGTTTTTTTGAAAATTCAATAATTCTATCTTTTTTTAGAGTAAATAAGTCATGTACAAAAGAAAAGTTTTTCTTGTTATAAGTCATATAAAAATATTCTATTTCATCAATAATATCTTCTAGTTTTCTTAACCTAAAGTTTTGTTTCCAGAAACTTTTTGTTGAACAAAATTTGCATGAGAATGGACAACCTCTTCCTACTTCAATATCAATAGTTTTTAAGTCTTTTATATAAGGAAGGTTTTCATAATTTATTCTAGGTATCAATTCTAAGTTTCCTATTAGGGTAGGATGACCTGTATTCACAAGAGTATCTTTATATCTGAATACTAAACCTTTTATATCCTTTAATCTTTCTTTGTCAAAAATATTTTCAACAAACTCTTCTACATAGGTTTCACTTTCCCCTATACACACAAAATCTATATAATCAAATTTTTTGATTAAAGGTTCTGCTGTAAGAGATGCTTGAGGACCTCCAAAAATAATTTTAATTTCTCTATTCTTTGATTTAATATACTTTGAAATAGATAAAAATTCTAAAATGTTATTTACCATAGTGCTAAAAGTTACAATATTCGGAGAATTTGAAAGAATGTAATCTCCAATAACTTGTACCCTTTCATTGTTTGTTTCATTTAATCCCTCTAATAAATTATTTACTTTTAAATAATCTATATCTATTAAGTTTACTTCATGATTTTTTTCTAAAATTGTTGAAAGTATACTTACACCTATTGGTATTCCTAACATTTGATTATTATGTACTGGTGCTACTATATTAATTTTCAATTTGTTTCTCCTTATAGTTCATAATATGATTACTAATTATTTATAAAATACTTTCTTTTATATAATTTATAATTTTTTGATTATATCCACTATCACAATATATTTCTCCTAATTTTTCATACTCATTTTTTACTTTAAAAGAACAATTTCTATCACATAAAGTAAAGAATTTACATTTTTTACACTTGTTAGTTATCTGCCTACTTGATCCATATTCCCCTCTTATATAAGGACACTTACTAATAGAACCATTATAAAAAAAAGAATAAAAAAAAGGAGAGTCTAAACTACATTCATGTGAAAACATATCATAATAACTTAAATATGATGGAAGTTTTAATGTTTTTGATTTTTTATACAAATTTAATATATAGTCTGGAAGAACATTAAAATAATCAATATACTCATTTTTATTAGAGCTATTTGTAGGATAAATCCTCTCAAATGAAATATATACTTTTCTATAATTAGAAGCAATATAATCTAAGCTATTATATATTCCTTGATAATTAAACTTATTAATATTAACTCTTAAAAGAATATGAATATCATCTATACTATCTAGTATATCTAATATTGGATTTAAATTATAAGATGAATTTCTTCTAAGGCTTTTTCCTTCAGTACTATCTAAAGTTAATTGATAATTATATACTCCTAATTTTTTTAATTCTAAAATTTTTTTCTCTGTAATTAATAAACCATTTGTAATTACTAGAGTATTCAACTTTAAATTATATCTAACTGATAATTTTTTAAAGTATATAATATATTCAATTAAATCTGTATACTTTGCTAAAGGCTCCCCCCCTGTGTAAATTATATTTATCATATCTGTTCCATAGTGTTTTATATGTTTTATCAATTTTTTTATATATCTGAACTTATTTTTAATTGCTACCTGTTCAATATTTCCATGGTTATAACAATAACTACACTTTAAGTTGCAGTAATCTGTCAGTGTAATTTGTAGAGATAATATTTTTTCTTTACCTTTTTCAATTTTTCCTTTTATAATTTCATTCTCTTCTTTTTCCCTCAATAAATATGACTTTACTAGAGCTTCAGGTATAATCTGTATGCTTTTTTTTAAATGATTCATTAATAGTTTTTTACCATATTCTAGTTCTTCTAAAAGAATATCTCTCATGATTTATCCCTCCACTAAAATATATGGTAAAAGTTCTTCAAAAATATCTATTGGACAATTTTCCTCTAAATCCATATTCTGATATTCACATCCTCCAAAGCACAATGGTAAGTAAGTGCACTCTTCACATTTTAAAGGAGGATTATATTGTGAGTAATCATAATTTGGACTTAAGTTTGTACCAATAAATGAGTTTGGATTTGTTAAACATTTGTAAACACCTTTATTTCCAATTACAAAACTATGTTTATAGTGGTAATGACAAGGACCTATCGAATAATATTTTAAAGGAATATTGAAACCTGCCTCTTTTGCCAATTTATACATTTTTCCAATATTTTGATTGTTTTTAGATGATTTAACTTCCTCTCCACATTCAATGACAGGAGTGAAATAGAGATAAACACTATTTTTTATTTCTTGAATTTCTAAATCATCTAAGAGACCTTTTATTACTTTTATGCTTTGGTTAGATACATTAACTCTTATTACAATTATTAACTCATTAGGACAATTGAAATAAGTTATTAAAGTTTTAATATTATTAAATATATCTTCATATGAACTTCTTTTTCCCTTTGAAGGTCTTGAATTATCATGGAAGCTTTTTTCTCCATCTATAGATACTTCAATTTTATTTAGTCCTAAATCTAATAGCTTTTCTATTCTTTGACTTGTTAATAATGTTCCATTTGTCATAATATTAAACATAAATTTTTCTTTGTATTTTTTATTAAATTCCATTGCAATTTCTTTCATTTTTTCATAGTATATGAAAGGTTCTCCACCATAAAACTCTATATTCAATTTTTTTATCTGATTTTCTTTTATATAAACATCAATATTTTGAATTAAAGCTGTAATATCATTAATTTCTGTTTCGTTTGTATCATATGATTTTTCAAAACAATAGCTACATTGCAAATTACAATTTAATCCTAATACAATTGTTATATTTAACTCTTCTGAATTAAGGATTTTCTCCTTAAATTGGTTAAATGATATATTTGATTTTTCTAATAAATACTTAAAATTATTTGAATTTATTTTATACATCTTATAATCTTTATATTTATCAAAATAAATATCATTACTTTTTAATAACATCTTTTTTTTAGTTAATGAGTTGAATATAAAAATATCATTCTTATTTTTTACCAAACTCCAAAATTTTTCCATAAATACTCCTTATTTGATTTAGGTTAAAAGTAAATATAAGAAGGGAGCTCCCTTCTTATACTTATCTTTTTATTAAGTGTGAGTTATTAATTCCACACATAACACTTACATTATTTTGATTTACATCTTCTTCTATAGATGTTCCTTCTTCAATAACTATTACTTCTTCTAATATTTCTTTGTTTTTATCTTCCATTCCTTTACCTCCTTTCTATATAATAAATCTATTTAAATACTCTTTTTCATCAACAATACTTTTTTCTTTAAAAAGTTCTTCTGATTCTTTGTTTAAAAAAATTCTAAAAGATTTAGAGTTATCTATAATATCTACAATTTCCTTTGCTACTTGCAAGGGATTTGCAAAGTATTGAAAATACTCTTTACATAAATTAAGTAATTTTTTTGAGTTTTCTCTATATAATTTTTCTATATTTTCATCTGAATAAAATTTAGTTTTTTCAAGCATTTTGGTTTTCATCGAATCTAATTCAATTATTTTAACTTGAATTCCTATATGTATTAATTCTTGATGGATACTTTCATAAAATCCTTCTAATGCAAATTTTGATGCATGATAGATTGAGTTAAATGGACCTGAAGTAAATCCACCTACTGATCCAATAGCTACA
This sequence comes from uncultured Fusobacteriaceae bacterium, assembly GCA_964517235.1. Lineage (GTDB taxonomy): Bacteria > Fusobacteriota > Fusobacteriia > Fusobacteriales > Fusobacteriaceae > CAZFBB01. The sequence continues at coordinate 1,012 of CAZFBB010000110.1, read as the reverse complement.
ATAGATGAACTATTTTTTTTCATCACTGGTAATATATTTTTAATTAAAATAATTTGTGATGTTGTATTTACTGTAATTTGTTTTTCTATTTCATCATCATCATAAAGCTCTAAAGGGCCGTACATATTTATCCCTGCATTATTTATTAAAATATCAATATTTTGATGATTTTCTTTTATTAATTCTGTTATATTTTTTAAATCTTTTAGTTCACCTAAATCACATATATATTCATAATAATTTGCATGACTAATCTTTGAAGGTGTCCTATTTATTGAAATCACTTTATCTCCTCTTTCTAGGTACAAATGACACAATTTATTTCCTAAACCCGACGAAGTTCCTGTTATCAATGTGGTTTTCATTTTATCTCCTTCTCTTGAAATTCACCAATATGTAGTTCGCTTCCTTGGATAGATATTATCAAAATTTTTTCTAGTTTTTTTCTAAATTATAAATATTAGCAAAATTTCAACAAATACTTAATTTTTTTCTTGAAATTTAAAAATCTTTATTAAACTATTTCTCATAAAGAAAAAAACAGAGGTTTCCCTCTGCTTCTACTTATATTCTATTCCTCCTATTTTACTACTTTCATCATAGGAACTTTTATATTATCATCTTCATATTCTTTAAGAAGGTTAAATAGAGTTAAAAAATCATGTGGATTTATATTATAATACTTCTCTCTAAATAATCCTAATAGAGCTAATGAGAAAGCTGATACAGTAGAGTAACTATCTTCTATTATATTTTTTCTTATATAGTATTTCCTCTTGCTCTCCCTTCCATTCAGCATGCATAGCTATATTTTTACTTGCATTATAATCTGCATTCTCTTCAAAACCACATTCAGTACATAGAAATTTTTCTTGGGTTTCTCTATTTTCTCTAGATATATGCCACAATCACTACATCTTTGTGATGTATAAACAGGGTTAATGGCTTCTACTTTGATACCTTCCAATTCTGCTTTATAGGTTATCAATTCTATAAGTTCATAGAAAGACCA
>CAZFBB010000109.1:0-10226 GCA_964517235.1 uncultured Fusobacteriaceae bacterium | reverse complement strand
AACTAGTTTTTTGAAAAAACATCATTACTTTTGTCTTGATACAAAAGTAATACAAAAAATCAAGTACTCATATAAGAAATAAGATTAAGTAATTACTATAGTTACTAAATTTCAAAACTTGCTCTTAAGGAGTTCAAACAACTCCTAATTCTTAATGTTTCATTTGTTAACTTAATCTAAATTTTTCATATAGGTACATGTAAATAAAGAAAAATAAATAAAACCTCTTTTCTGAGAGAATTTTATTTGTCTACAATCCCGAAATTCTTTAATATTCTTTATAAAAAAAACCTTCTTTAAGTGATTTTTAAAGAAGGTTATATTATAAATTCTATTTAATTTTAAAATTTAATTTTACAGTTATAAACTAGGAGTTTTATTAACATTCTTTAGTTTCTAGCTTCTTTTCTAAAATCTAATTTTCCTTCATTAACACTTACTAATACTCTATCCCCTTCTAAAATTTCTCCTTTAAGTATTAGTTTTGCTAAATTTGTTTCTACTTCTTTTTGCAAGTATCTTTTTAATGGTCTCGCTCCATATTGCATATCATAAGCACTTTCTATTACTAAATCTAGAGCCTCTTCTTGGAAATTAATACTTATGTATTTGTCCTCTAATCTTTTATTTATCTCTTTTATAAGTAAGTTTATTATATTTTTTACACTTTCTTTTCCCAAAGCTCTAAATACTATCAAATCATCTATTCTGTTAACAAACTCAGGTTTGAAATTACTTTTTAATCTAGTTTTAACTAATTTTTTAGTTTCATTGCCAACTTGTGGGTCAGTAACGATATATTCACTACCTAAATTACTAGTCATAATAATTATAGTATTTTTAAAATCGACAACTTTTCCTTTGCTATCAGTAAGTCTACCATCATCTAATAATTGAAGTAAAAGATTAAAGACATCTGGGTGTGCCTTTTCAATTTCATCGAGAAGTATAACTGAATATGGTTTTCTTCTCACTGCTTCAGTAAGTTGTCCTCCTTCTTCATAACCTACATATCCTGGAGGCGCACCTATAAGTCTAGTAACACTAAATTTATCCATGTATTCACTCATGTCAATTCTTATTATATTATGTTCATCATCAAATAAATTCAGTGCTAAAGTTTTGGCCAAGTAAGTTTTTCCAACTCCAGTTGGTCCGAGGAAAACAAATGAACCCAAAGGTCTATTTGGATCATTAAGACCTGCTCTTGCCCTTATTATTGTGTCGGATATTGATTTTATTGCTTCTTCCTGACCAATAACTCTATTTTTTATACTTGTTTCCAAATTTAATATTTTTTCTTTTTCACCTTCTATAAGTTTATTAACAGGAATTCCTGTCCAATTACTAATTACTTCTGCTATTTCGTCACTATCTAAAATTTCATTAACTAGTCTATTTTTAATTTTTTTACTAGCTTCCATTTTTTCTTCTTCTACTTTTAATAAATTTTCCAATTCAGGAAGTTTCCCATATTGTAGTTCTGCAAGTTTAGATAAGTCAGCTTCTCTATTGGCTTTTTCAACTTCTAATTTTATATTTTCTATTTGCTCTTTTAGTTGTTGAACCTTTCCGACGTCTGTTTTTTCAAGATCCCATTGAGCTTGTAAAATACCTTTTTTATCATTTAATTCAGCTAATTCTTTTTCTAGGTTATTTAGCCTTTCCTTACTTCCTTTATCTTTTTCTTTTTTTAATGCTTCTCTTTCAATTTCATATTGCATAATTTTTCTATGAAGCTCATCTAATTCAACTGGCATAGAATTCATTTCTGTTTTAATTTTACTAGCAGCTTCATCTACTAAATCTATTGCTTTATCTGGTAAATTACGGTCAGTAATATATCTATCAGAAAGTGTCACTGCTGACACTATTGCACTGTCACTGATTCTTATACCATGATAAATTTCATACTTATCCTTTAATCCACGTAAAATGGATATACTATCTTCTATATTAGGCTCTTTTACTGTTACAGGTTGAAACCTTCTCTCTAGAGCACTATCTTTTTCTATATATTTTCTATATTCATCGAGAGTTGTAGCACCAATTACATTAATCTCACCACGAGCTAACATAGGTTTTAAAAGGTTACTTGCATCCATTGCACCATCTGTTTTTCCTGCGCCCACTATTGTATGGATTTCATCAATGAATAATATTATTTTACCATTATTAGCTTCTAATTCATTTACGATAGCTTTTAATCTTTCTTCAAACTCTCCTCTAAATTTTGCTCCTGCTATTAATGATCCCATATCTAAAGAAAACACATTTTTATCCTTTAAATTATCTGGCACATCACCTTTTACAATTCTTTGAGCTAAACCTTCTACCAAGGCAGTTTTTCCAACACCCGGTTCCCCTATTAACATAGGATTATTTTTTGTTCTTCTTGACAAAATTTGTATAGTTCTACGAATTTCATTGTCCCTACCTATTATAGGATCTATCCTTCCACTTCTTACTTCTTCACACAAGTCTCTACCATATTTATTTAAAACATCATAGACACCTTCAGGATTTTGGCTATTAACTTTTTGATTTCCTCTTACACTTTTTAAAACTTCTTTAAAACTTTTTTCATTAATTCCTTCTTCTCTTATGAGAGAAATATTAGAATCTATTAAAGCTAAAAAAAGGTGTTCTACACTTATATAGCTATCTCCCATTTTCTCAGCTATCTTCTCCCCTTTATCAAGTGTTTTTGCCAAATCATTATCCATATAAATATTAGATGGATTTGCAACACTTACTTTGGGAAGCTTATTCAAATGAACTTCTATTTTCTCCATAAAGTTAGGAATATTAATACTTAATTTCTCTAATAATTTAGGAATCAATCCGTCTATTTGACTTATTAGAGCTAATAATAAATGTTCCCTTTTTATATATGTGTGTTTATATTTTTGAGCAAATTCATGAGCTGCTGATAGACTTTCTAAACTTTTTTGTGTAAATTTTTCTTGGTTCATATCCTACCTCCTTTTTTAGCACTCAACACTAAAGAGTGCTAACAATATATTTATAGCACCTTATTTTATATTTGTCAATACCCTTCTTTATTTTTTAAGATTATTATTGCTTATTAGATTAGGCTATGTTACAATACTTGGAATTAGGAGGTAATGATGGAATACTTAGGGGAAATTATGGCTCTTTTAGGGGCATTTTGTTGGGTTGGGACTTCAATTTCTTTTGAAAAAGCTGGAAGGGAAGTAGGTTCTTTAGCTGTAAATGTAATTCGTATTGTTTTAGGTTTTATCTTTTTAACTATAACTTCTATTTTAAGGAGGTCTATGCCTTTACCTCTAGATGCTCCTTTGGATGCTTTTACTTTCCTGTCACTTTCTGGTTTTTTAGGTATGTTTATTGGAGATTTATTTTTATTTGAAGCTTTTGTATTAATAGGTGCTCGTATATCTATGCTAATTATGTCATTAGCCCCACCTTTAACTGCATTTTTTGCATATATTATTTTAAATGAAACTTTAAGTATCCAAAGTATTTTAGGTATATCTATTGTTCTTTTGGGAGTTATATTAGTTATTTTCCAAAAAAATAAAGGTAAACAAATAAAATTAAAACACTCAAAATTTGGAATATTTTGTGCTTTAATGGGAGTTGTTGGCCAATCTGCAGGAAGTATTTTTAGTAAAATTGGAGTAAGTAATTATGACCCTATTTCTAGTACTCAAATAAGAGTTTTGACAGCAATGGTTGCATTTAGTATTTATGTTACTTTAATTAAAAAGTGGCCACTTGTTTTAAATGGACTTAAAAATAAAAATAGTTTTAAAGGTATTTTAATAGGCTCTATATGGGGTCCTTTTTTAGGAGTTTTAACGTCAATTATAGCTTTTAAATATACAAAAGCAGGAGTAGCTTCTGCTATTCTTAGTATAAATCCTGTTTTAGTTATTCCATTTTCCATTTATTTTTTCAAAGATAAAGTTAATTTTATAGAAATTTTAGGAACTTTTTTAACAATAATTGGAGTGATTTTCTTTTTTTTATAGATATTTAAATTATCAATTTAAATCAGAAAATAACATATGCTCAATATCTAGGTCTAGGCAACAGGTAATAACATTTTTATCTCTGTGGCCATTTTTTTTATTGCATTAAGTATATCTTCACTTTTTCTACTAATTTTTGGCAAATATGAGGACTGATAATTTGATAAAAGCTAAAATATCTATTGATAGGTTTTATCATGTTCAGCTTATTAATAGGGCTTTTAATAAGACTAGAACTAATATTATGAATATTTATTCCAATAAAGATAAGGCTTCATGTAACAAGATTAAAAACAGCTGGAAATTTTTATTAAAAAAGTGTACAAAACTTTCATATAAAAAGAGACATAATTGAATCTACGTCAGATAAATCTAACTTATTCAGTAAAAATTAAGTATTCATATAAGAAATAAGATTTAGTAATTACTATAGTTATTAAATTTCAAAACTCGCTCATAAGGAGCTCAAACAGCTCCCAATTCTTAAGGTTCCTTTCTTTAACTTAATCTAAATTTCTCATATAGATACACTTAAAATCAAAGACAAATAAAACTTCTTTTTTAAGAAAATTTTATTTGTCTTCAGTCTCAAGACTCCTTTTAAAGAGTCTTTTGTTTTATATTCACCTTATATATCGATCTTCATTATTGAAAGAAACTTTTCTAATTTCTATTAGTTTAAAATATACTTTACAGCAAGAGGGGAATTTCCCATTAGAAGTTTATATACTTCTCTTGTTATAAGTAAAAATTTTATGTAATATTTAGTTTATCCATTATGCATTTACAAAGTTCATTAAGATCTAAAAGTTTATTATAAATAGCTTTGAGCTCTTTAAGAACTTCCTCACCTTACCAGTATCTTTAACCTCTTTCTTTATACCCTTCAATATACCTTTCCTATTTACTAATAGAGTATTCATAAAATTCTTTTTGTAGTTGATATACTATTTCATTATCTTGAAATTTAGCTAATATACTCGACTTGTGCGTTTTTCAAAAAAAAGCATCAGTCTTAAAATATTGTAAAATTTATTTTCAACAAAACTAATAACAAAAAGGTGATACCTGATGACTATTATAAACTATTCAAAAAATTAATCAATTATATTTTAAGTTTAAATTTGAATAGAAATTTATTATAGGCACAGTAATGGGAACTCTATTTATTTGTTACTTAACTCAAAAGAAAACCCCATTTTTCTTCTACTTTCTAATAATAACTCTTGTACCAATATAGATTTTGAATGGGTATTTATACTTGATTCAATCTTGCCTTTTTTAAAAGTATCTATAAAATCCAAAAGTTCATAATACATTGTATTTTCTTTTTGATGCCTACTTATATTTTCTATTTCTCCATTATTATAAACTATTTCTATATTTGAAATTTGTGCAACGTGGTCAATAAGTATACTTCCCTTTTCACCAGATATCTCACTTTTTAAATAGCTATTTGATATTTTAGAGTATATAAGATTAGCACTAAATCCTTCATAAGAAAGAATTATGTTTCCCTCTCCATCAATACTATCTTCTAAGATTGTTGCTGTTCCAATTATGTTTTTAGGTCTACCAAATAAGCTTGTTATTAGGTATAAAGGATATATGCCTATATCCATAAGAGCACCATTAGCCCACCTTGGGTCAAAAGCATTTGTATAAATTCCTTCTTTCCATCTATCATATTTTGATGAATATTGACAAAATACACCTGTAATTTTTCTTATCTTGCCAATTTTATACAAATTTTCTTCTATTCCTTTGTAATTAGGCAGTTGTAAAGGGATAATTCCCTCCATAACAAGTACATTTTTTTCTTTTGCTAATGCTAATAGGCAAGTAAGCTCTTTTGGAGTAGAAGCTATTGGTTTTTCAATAAAAACACTAATGCCTTCATTAACAAAAATTTTAGCTTGCTCTATATGTAAAGAATTGGGCGAAGCTATGTAAACTCCATCTAATAAAGAACTTTTTGCCATTTTTTCTAAAGAATCAAAATAATTTTTTATATTATATTTTTTTCCAAAATTTTTTGCTTTTTCAATACTTCTACTGTAAACAGCTTCTAATTGAAAATCTTCTATCATAAATCCTGCTTCTATAAATCTATCACTAATCCAGCTAGTTCCAATTATTCCAAATTTCATTCTTTCCTCCTTTTTAACTATATTATAACATTTTTAAACTGTTGACAAAGGATATTTAATTATTTTATAATGAAAAAAAATAAAGGGGAGAATAATGAAAAATTATAGCTATATGGATATTGCGATTGCTTCTATCCAGTGTTTTGCTGATGATGGTACACTTGATTTAAATGAACTAAATTTTCTTTTAGGCTTAGCACTTAGAGATAACTACGTTGATGAAAAAGAGAGGAAAGTTTTATCAGATATTTTTGCAAAAGTAACAAAAAATGATGTTGAAGAAAAAGTATGGAATCGCATACTTGAAATAAAAGAAAAGTATAGTATAAAATAAGCAAAATTATTTATGATATGCTCCTCCACTAAACCTATATAAAAGGTTTTCTGGGGCTTCTTGGGATGTAGTAATCTGATAGTTACTATGATGCTTTGGGGTAAGCACTCTAGTGAAATTTCCCAACTATTGTTAGATACTCTTTTATCCAACTTCAATCTTTGACTCATGCTTTTGCAGGAATTTTTTAAGAAATGTTAGATTAAAACCTTTTTGATTCACCTTCAATTTAAGTAGATAAGGGAGTTTTATTAAAATAATTTAGATAAGTAGAAGAATTATTTTCTAGATAATTTCTATAATTTCCAATAATTCATCTACTTCATCTTCTATCCAAATTGTGTCTAGCAAATCTTCTACCCAAAAAAAATCTTCCTTTATTATACGAGCAATTTTTATAGATAGAGCTTTTACAATTGGAGTTTCAGACCAAATACTTTCATTTAAAAATCTATAGTCATTTTCATCTAAGTTATTAATATGTTTCATTTTATCTATGCAATTATTACATAGAAGCAAAACTTTATTATAATTTGGTTCTTCCTCTCTTGAACCTACTTCGTAAATATTTAATTTTTCTCCTTCACAAGAACAAAACTCACATTTTGATTTAGACCTTCTAGCAAGATTTTTACCAAATAAATTTAATTTACCTTCCCTTTCTCTTGCTAAATCATATCCTTTAGCCATATTATCACCTCAATTCTATAATACATTTAGAAACTGAATTAGTCAAGAGATAGAAGGAAAGTTATAAATAGTTAGAATAATAGGTTGTATAATTTTATATAAGGAGGAGTAAAATGAGTATGTTTTGTTTTCAATGTCAAGAAGCAGCAATGGGAAAGGGCTGTACAATAAGGGGAGTATGTGGAAAAACAGAAGAAACAGCTAAATTACAAGATTTATTACTCTATACAGTAAAAAGTGTAGCTTTATTTTCTAGGGAACTTAGAAAAGTAGAAAAAGTGGAAAAAAAAGTAGATTATTATCTTATTAACTCTTTATTTATGACGATTACCAATGCAAATTTTGATAATGAAAGAATAGGTAAGGAAATATTAAAAGGGTTAAAATTAAGAGATGAACTCTGGCAAATTTCTCTAGATAGCAATATAAAAATTGGTGATGAGTTTAAACCTTATCTCAAATCTATTAATGAATTAGACACTAAAGAAAAAATGGTTGACTTTGCAAGTTGCATAGGTGTAGAAAGAAGTAAAGATGAAGATATAAAAAGCCTCAGAGAGATGATAATCTATGGATTAAAAGGGATAAGTGCATATGCAGAACATGCATATAATCTTGGTCATGAAAATGAAGAAATATTTAAATTTATAGAAAATACTATTATTGAAGTGGATAAAGATGAAAATGGAATAGATAAATTAGTAAGTTTTACTATGGAAACTGGAAAGTATGGAGTAGAAGCTATGAGTCTTTTAGACAAAGCTAATACTGAGCGTTATGGACACCCACAAATAACAAAAGTTAATATAGGAGTAAGAAATAATCCCGGTATTTTAATTAGTGGTCATGATTTAAAAGATATGGAACAATTATTAGAGCAAACTAAAGACTTAGGGATAGATATCTATACCCATTCTGAAATGTTACCAGCACATTATTATCCAGCTTTCAAAGATTATCCTAATTTTGCAGGCAATTATGGTGGGTCATGGTGGCACCAAACAAAAGAATTTGAGAAATTTAACGGACCTATTTTATTTACAAGTAACTGTATAGTTCCTCCAAGAGCCAGCTCACTTAGTTATAGAAAGAGGATATTTACAACTAATTCAGCAGGACTAGATGGCTGTATCCATATAGAAAAAGATGAAAACGGAAGTAAAAATTTTAGTAAAATAATTGAAGTAGCAAAAAAATGCGAAGGTCCAGAAGAGATAGAAAAGGGAGAAATAATAGGTGGTTTTGCTCACAATCAAGTATTTGCTCTTGCAGACAAGGTAGTAGAAGCTGTCAAAAGTGGAGCTATTAAAAAATTTGTAGTTATGGCTGGTTGTGATGCAAGAATGAAAGATAGAGAATATTACACAGAATTTGCAAAGGCACTTCCAAATGATACAGTAATATTAACTGCAGGTTGTGCTAAATACAGATATAATAAGTTAGCCTTGGGAGATATAGGAGGTATTCCTAGGGTACTTGATGCAGGTCAATGTAATGATAGTTACTCACTGGCTCTTATAGCAATGAAACTTCAAGAGATATTTGGTCTTGATGATATTAATAAACTTCCTATAGTATACAATATTGCATGGTATGAACAAAAAGCAGTTATAGTTTTACTTGCTTTATTGTACTTAGGTGTAAAAAATATTCACTTAGGACCAACTTTGCCAGCTTTCTTATCTTCAAATATTACTAATGTTTTAGTAGAAAAGTTTGGAATAGGTACTATTAGTGATGTAGAAGAGGATATAAAGAGTTGGATAGGATAAACAATAAAAAAATGATTATTTAATAATTACCTTAAACTAAAGACAAATGTCTAATTTCTAATGTTTATGTAAATTATAAATGTTATTAAAATAAGTACTGAGTTAGAATAGGGTTAAAAAGTTCTACTCTAATAATTAGTCATTTGTCTCTATTACTTTTGTTTTGATAAAAATAATAATACAGCTTAAAAAAAAGATGTAAATAAATTCAAGTTGAATAAATTTTCTTTGATTTTCTGATTTTCAAAATTCATTTTTCTAAGTTCAAGTAGCTTTTGGTTATTAAAATATATTTTGTTAATTTAGATTAAATTTTTTATGGTAGATTTATTAAATTAAAAATTTTATAAAAATTATTTTTAACTCAAAATTATCTTTTAAAATATATCTCCCATAAATTTCCCAGCCATAATTATCTTAGCTTCACCTACCAAAACCACACAATCATCCCTTTTAAATAATTCTATCTCTCCACTACGTTTTGATATTTGTTTAGAAACCAATTTATCCTTCTTTAATTTTTCCTTCCAATAGGGGTATAAGAGAGTATGAGAAGAGCCTGTAACAGGATCTTCATTAATTCCTACCCAAGGAGCAAAATACCTAGAATAAAAATCATATTTTTCATCTCCTCCAGTGGTAATTATTAAACCTTTTACTACTTCTGGAAATATCATTCCTCGGAGTTTGTTATAATCAAATAATAAACCTTTAAGTTTATCATAAGAATTAATTTCTACCAATAGTTTTTTTGTTTCTTTACTATAAACACAAGAGAGAATCTCTTCATTTTTTAAATTACTACACATATTAAATGAAATTATTTCATTTAACTCTTCCCCCTTATTAATAGGGAACTTCATTTCGATTTTATCACTATTTTTATAGCAACAAATCAAGCCGCTTTTGGTGTCAAAGCATAAAATTTCATTCATATTTTTATAGTACTCATAAATTACTTTTGCAGCAGCAAGAGTAGCATGACCACAAAGGTTTACTTCTACTTCAGGAGTGAACCACCTAAGGTTGAAATGTTTTTCTATTTGAAAGGTTTTGTCTGATTTTGCAGTAACAAAAGCTGTTTCAGAAAAGTTCATTTCTGTTGCAACATTTTGTAAAAAATCGTCAGTTACTTTTTTTGTCACCATAAATACACCAGCAGGATTTCCTTTAAATGAATCTCTAGTAAATGAGTCAACAATAAATATTTTCATATTATCTCCTTGTTAGTTTAAAATTTCAGATATTCCTTCAAATGTAT
>CAZFBB010000108.1:0-10288 GCA_964517235.1 uncultured Fusobacteriaceae bacterium | reverse complement strand
TGTAATAAACGCTACCTTTTAATGCACTATACCAACCTTAAAAAAATTTCCTTATACAATCAGTATACTACAAGGTACCTTTTAATGCAAGGTACATTATCCTTTTTTCTAAAAAATTATTTTTTCCCTATGTTAAACTACATGTTAATCCTTACTTTTATTGATTTTTATAAAAAATAAAAAATGACCAATTTTAAAAAATCAGTCATTTTTTCCTAAGTATTATTCAATTATTACTTTATCTATAGTCCATATATCATTTGCATACTGACTTATAGTCCTATCACTGGTAAATTTACCTGAATTAGCAATATTAATAAAGGATTTTTTTGCCCAACCAAGTCTATCTCTATATGCTTTATCAACTCTATTTTGTGCTTCTCTATATCCTTCAAAATCTTTAATTACATAATATTCATCTGGTCTATTACCATCACAACCATATACTAATGAATTATATAATTCTTGGAACAAACTTCTATCTCTATGCCAAGTTCCATCTATCAAACTATCTACTACTCTTTGCAATCCTTCCGTTTTACTAATAATTTCCCACGGGTTATAATTCCCTTTATGGTTTAATTCAGCAACTTCTTCACTTGTTAAACCAAAAATAAAGTTATTTTCTTCTCCTGCTTCTTCTACTATCTCTACATTTGCCCCATCAAGTGTTCCTATAGTTGGTGCACCATTAATCATAAACTTCATATTACCAGTTCCACTTGCTTCTTTTCCTGCTGTTGAAATTTGCTCACTCAGATTTGCTGCTGGAAATAATTTTTCTGCAACACTTACTCTATAATTTTCTACAAAAACTACTTTTATCTTTCCATTAATACTAATGTCATTATTAATCACATCAGCTACTGAATTAATTAATTTAATAATATTTTTAGCTCTTCTATATCCACTTGCTGATTTAGCTCCAAATATAAATGCTCTTTTTTCTATATCTAAAGTTGGATTAGCTTTTAGCCTAAAGTATAAATCCATTACATGCAGTATATTTAATATTTGTCTCTTATACTCATGAAGCCTCTTTATCTGTATATCAAATATTGCATCAACATCTATTTCTACACTATTATGTTCTTTAATATATTCTATCAATTGTTTTTTCTTAAGATTTTTTACTTCTACAAAGTCATTTAATACCTTTTCATCATCAAGAAATTTTTCCAATTCCTTTAATTTTGATAAATCTGTAATCCATTCCTTACCTATTAAAGAGGTAATTAATTTAGAAAGTTCAGGATTAGATTTTAGAAGCCATCTTCTTTGAGTTACACCATTAGTTTTATTTTGAAATTTATATGGATACATCTCATACCAATCTTTTAATTCAGAATTTTTAAGTATTTCAGTATGAAGAGCCGCTACACCATTTACTGCATGAGTTCCATGTATAGCAAGCCATGCCATCTTTACCATTCCTTCACTTATAATAGACATTCTATTATGTCTAACCCAATCATTTGGAAAAGCAGTTCTTAATTCTATCATAAACCTTCTATTAATCTCTTCTATTATTTGATAAACTCTTGGTAGCAAGGTGCTAAATAAATTTATAGGCCATTTTTCAAGAGCTTCCGCCAAGATAGTATGGTTTGTATACGCACAAGTTTTTGTTACTATATCCCACGCATTTTCCCATTCTAACTTCTCCCAGTCAACTAATATTCTCATAAGTTCTGGAATTGCTACTACTGGATGGGTATCATTTAGTTGGATCGCTATTTTTTCTGGAAATCTACTAAAATCATTACCATATTGCTCCTTATATTTTCTTACCAAATCCTGCAAGGAAGCTGATACAAAAAAGTATTGTTGTCTAAGCCTTAATTCCTTACCACTTGGTCCAGAATCATTAGGATATAAAACTCTTGATATATCTTCTGCTCTTACTTGTTTTTTTACAGCACTTTTATAATGTTGTTCATTAAATAGTTGTAAATCAAAACCGTCTGGAGCTTCTGCTTGCCATAACCTAAGTGTATTTACCGTTTTAGTTCCATAACCAATTATAGGCATATCAAAAGGAATTGCAGTTACAATTTCCGCATTTATTCTTTTAAAATGCTCTCTCCCTTTCTCATCTTTGTACACATGAATTTCCCCACCAAATTTTACTTCTACTGCTTCACTCCTTTTTTCAATTTGCCAAGGATCACCATAGTCTAACCAGTAATCTGGGTGTTCTACTTGGAACCCTTGCTCTATAACTTGTTTAAACATACCATATTTATACCTTATACCATAACCATGACCAGGTAGTTGTAGAGTTGCTAATGAATCTAAAAAACAAGCAGCTAATCTTCCTAATCCTCCATTACCAAGTCCTGCATCTTCTTCTTGATCTTCTATAATATTAATATCAATTTCAAGTTCATTTAAAACTTCCTTTACATCATCAAAAATAGTTAGATTAACTAAATTATTAGAAAAAGCTCTCCCCATGAGGAACTCTGCTGAAAGGTAATAAGCTTGTTTTACTTCCTTTTCTTCATAAGTTTCTTTTGTTTCCATCCAATTTTTTGTTACTATACTCATTGCTGCAAGAGAAACAGCATCAAACAACTCTCTTTTTGTTGCTTTTTTCAAGTTTGTTCCCCTTAAATTGAGCGTTTCAACAATATGTTCCTTAAATCTTTTTTTGTCAATTGTTATCATACAATCTCCCCTCTCTTTATTACATCTTATAGTTACAAAATTAAAAGTTAATGTCAAATAAAAAAGAACTTTAAGATAAGCTCATTCTATTATCTCCAAAACAAATGTACAAATAAATATTCAACACTTTTCCTTTAAACAAGAAAAATGTATTCTAAAATATACCATACCTATCAGGTTAGATATAAAATCTACAAATAGAATAATTCATATTTAATAAGCTGCAATCAGTAGAAAGATTTTTTATAAGAAAATAATGTAAATCTTGTATCTAATCAAACAAATACTAAAATCCACATATATACTCAAATCTTTTCTAATCTTAAAGATTTAAAATTAGCATAGGTCCATTTAATATATTACTGTTTTACATAGTCTCACCATAAATATCCCAATATTACCAATCTGTATCTAAGAGCTTAATTTTTTATATAAAATCTTAATTCTATATGACAGATTTTTAATTTAATATATTTTTTAATAAAAAATTATAATTTAGATAAATATAAAAAACGACTAATACAATTAGCCATTTATTATATACCTATTCTATTCATTTTTTCCTTTTGAAAATTTTAACGAAATCTATAATTCAAAGTTAACTTTACACTATTTACATTATTTCTAATATCATTTAATTTATTAATTTCAAAGTTATATAAAACTTCCGTTCCAAAACCTCCAAATTCTATTCCCATTCCTAAAGCGACAAAGTTACTTCTACCTACCAAATTATCATTTATAAGTATATTCACCCCACTTAATATTTTTCCATAAGGCCTTACTATACTATCAAATTCAGGATAATTTTTTATTCCTATATATAAAGGAAATCTGTAGGAAATATCTTCTTTTCCCTCTATGTTATATACAATTCTTTCTAATCCTAATCCAAACCCAAATTGTAAAATTTCATTTCTATTTGAGAAAACTTCTAAAAATAAATTGTACACATCATCAAATTCTATTCTACCGCTAGAAAATGTCCTTAATGAATTGACTTCTCCTCCTATCTTCCCTTCTAAATAATAATTTTTTTTCTCCTCTTCTTTTTTTAAAATCTCTTCTCCAAAAATTAGAGTACTTAATATAAAAAATAAAAATAACCTCATATTTCCTCCTAACTATATAATAGCAATTCTTGGCAAATTTAACAAGTTAAGGGCAAAATATATTTTTATAATTAATTATATCTTTTTTGACATATAATTTCCACTAAAAAATAATATAATTTTTTTATAAATATATTAAAAAATTTTATTATTTTAAAGATAATTCCCGCTAATTACAGAAACTAACTATAAAGTTTTTTACAAATTGTTATATTTTTGTAAATGTTATAAAATTATAGTGTCAAAGGGAGATGCCTTTGAAGCTGATAACAATAATTTTTTCATCGCAACATCCTAATGAGAGTGAGTGCCCCTTACTCTCGCCCCCTAATTAGCATTTATATTATTTCATTTAAACTCTCTACTCCTTTTAGATGAAATAATAGACATTCTAATTATAAACATCATTCATCCCCCCCCCTAAAAAAGGCTTTAAGCCTTTTTTTCTTGTATTTATTTCTTTTAATATATATGATATAATTTTTCAGGAGGTAATTATGATAATTTTGAAAAAATGGAATGAATTAACTATAGAGGAACTTTATGAAATACTCGCTTTAAGAGAGAGTATATTTATTGTAGAACAAAATTGTCCCTATAACGATTTAGATTATAAAGATCAAAATTCTTTACACTTATTTTATAAAGAGGACAATGAAATCATTGCTTACCTAAGGCTATTGCCTCTTAGAATCTCCTATGAAAAAAGTCCTTCTATTGGTAGAGTTATTACCAAAGTTAATGCTCGTAGACGTGGTTTGTCAAGAAAACTTATAAAATATGGTATAAATTATATATTTAATAATATGAATGGAAATTCTATAGAAATAAGTGGACAAAAATACCTTAGGAAGTTTTATGAATCTCTAGGATTTAGAGTAGAAGGAGATGAATACTTAGAGGATAATATTCCACACTACCACATGATTCTTCAAAAAATATAACAAATTTGACTAACGTCAAGTTTGGGTCTGTAAACAAATAAAACTTTCTCAAAAAAGAGGTTTTATTTGTTTTTTAATTTAGGTGTACCTATATAAAAATCTAGATTAAGTTTAACAAAAGGAATATTAATGATTGTGAGCTGTTTGAACTCCTAAAGAGCGAGTTTTGAAATTTAGTGACCATAGTGGCTACTTAATCTTATTTCTTATATGAATACTCAATTTTTACTAAATAAGGAAAGATTTGTCCCACGTAACTTCAGTTATTTCTTCTAAAATTTTTTATTACTTTTATATCAAGACAAAATTAATGATGTTTTTTCAAAACCTTTTGTTTATCTTTATCTTTTAAATCAACTTCTTCTATTTAACATAAGTTTTTCTCCACTCAGGCCCTTCTTCTACTTCGGCCCAATACTCCTCAATATATGTAATTTTCCCCTCTTTAATTGTAAATATAGATGTAGCATAAAACTCACCTTCACTTGTAGGACTATAAACATGAGTTATACTCATTACACGATTATTATCTAGCTCTTCTATCTTTTCTACTATAGTACGCCAATCTCCCGGATAATCTTCATTAACTTTAATAAAATTCTCTCTATCAAACTTTTCTCTAGTCATAACCCAATTAGCTTCAAAATTTTCTTCTAATAATTCTTCTGTACTTCTGTATTCTTTTTTATCAAATCTATTCCAAAATTCTCTAACTAAATCTACATTCGATACAATTCCACCATATACACATTCAAATTCTTCATACACTATTTCTATATTTTCATTAAATTCACCTAAGTTGTACTCTTCCATTTCTTCTATAAAGAATTCTACATGAACTTCCCTCCAATAACCAAGAGACAAATCTCCTTCTCCCTCTTTTTCTGCATATTCCCTTGGGAAATCCTTAAATTTTAATACTTCTACTTTTTTACTCCTAATTATACATAATGCTTCTCCATTTATATCTGTTATTACTGTATGCTGTGCTATTTTTGGTAGTTCTTCCTCTTCTATTTTATATGATTCAAATAAAGAACTTGTTCCTTTTTTTCTACCTATCTTTACCAAATTAGCAAGTTTTAGTGCCAATTCTTGTGTGTTACAAAAATGCCAAGTAGCAAATTTTTCATTCTTATACTGAAAATTAATCTTACAATAATCTTCCCACATTTTCAAAACCGATTCTTTCATTTATTCTCCTCCCTTTTATAAAAGAGTAACATATTCTATAAAATTAATCTAGTTCTAACATATAACTACTTTTTTATTTCATAGATAAAAAAGAAGCCTGTTAATAGACTTCTTTATAGTACAAATCCATATGGAAGTAGTTCTTCCATATTCATAATTTTATATTCTCTTTTAAGATTTGCAAGGATGATTGTTGTATTATCTGTGCTAAACTCTTTTATCACTTGCCTACATGCTCCACATGGACTTACTGGTTCTGTCGTATCAGCAACTATAACAATAGTATCTATCTTTTCCATCCCTTCAGAGACACCCTTGAAAATGGCTGTTCTTTCTCCACAATTTGACAGACCATAACTAGCATTCTCTATATTACAACCTTTAAAGTGTCTGCCTTGTTTGTCTATTACAAGAGCTCCTACTTTAAATTTTGAATAGGGTGTATATGCTTTTTCTCTTGCTTCTATTGCTTCATCTATTAATTCTATTATTTCATTTTTTTCCATCTTCCCCTCCTTCAAAGAATTTCTAAATTTTAATAATTAATTTAAGTTTTTGGTAAAATAGCATACCCATTGGTATGCCATTTAGTATTATAATGTTCCTAAAGCTATTTCTATCATTTCCTTAAATGTACTTTGTCTCTCTTCACTAGTAGTTTCTTCTCCTGTTACTAATGAATCAGAAATAGTTAATATAGTAAGAGCTTTAACTCCATGTTTTGCAGCAACTGTATATAATCCAGCTGTTTCCATTTCTACTGCTAACACACCAAACTTAGCCCAGTGTTTGTAACCTTCAAATTCATCTTGGTAGAATTCATCAGAAGTAAGTACATTTCCTGCTTTTACTTCTATCCCTTTTGCTTCTGCAGTTTTTACAGCTTTCATAAATAATTCAAAATCAGCTGTTGGTGCAAAATCCATTCCTTTAAATCTGATTTTATTTATTCCAGAGTTAGTTGAAGAAGCCATAGCTAAAACTATATCTCTCACTTTTACGTGCTCTTGATATGAACCTGCTGATCCTACTCTAATAAGGTTTTTTACACCGTATTCCATAATAAGTTCATTAGCATATATAGAAATTGATGGTACTCCCATTCCTGTTCCTTGTACACTTACTCTTTTTCCTTTATAAGTTCCTGTATACCCATACATTCCTCTTATTGTGTTATAACACACTACATCTTCAAGGAAAGTTTCTGCTATCCATTTAGCTCTTAATGGATCTCCTGGAAGTAATACTGTTTCTGCTATGTCACCTTTCTTTGCTCCTATATGTATACTCATGTTTCCTCCTAAGTCTTCTTATAATCTCTTTACACATTATCCTTTAAGAATTTATTTGGCTAATTACACCTATAGCCATCTAGAATAAATCTTTTGCAAAACTTCCTTCTACTTCATTACCTAATAATAATTCCTCCAACGTAGATGCAATATCTGCAAAAGTACTTCTTGTTCCTAAATCTACACCTTTAATTCCCTTACCATATATTAATATTGGTATATACTCTCTTGTATGGTCTGTTCCTTTATATGTTGGATCACATCCATGATCAGCTGTAATTATTAATATTTCTTCATCTTTTAAGTTATCAATAATTTCTGGTAGATAATTATCAAACTCTTCTAGGGCATTTTTATATCCTTCTACATTTCTTCTGTGCCCATAAAGCATATCAAAATCTACAAGATTTGTAAAGATAAGTCCTTTTGTATCTTCCTTTAAGGCATCTATTGTTTTAATAATTCCATCTTTATTATCTTTATTAGTTCCTCTACTATCTGTCACACCTTGCCCACTAAAGATATCACTTGTTTTTCCTATTGCTATAGTATCCAGTCCTATCTCTGATATTTTATCTAAGATAGTTTTTTTAGGTGGTTTTACTGAATAATCATGTCTATTTGATGTTCTAGTAAACTCACCTGATTTTTTACCTATATATGGTCTAGCAATAACTCTTGCTACCGGTGATTTTTCCTTACATATTTCTAAAGCAATCTTACATGCATTATATAATTCTTCTAATGGAATTAGTTCTTCATGTGCTGCAATTTGCAATACTGGATCTGCAGAAGTATAAACTATCCATGCTCCAGTTTTTAATTGCTCATCCCCATAATCATCAAGTACTTTCGTTCCTGAATATGGTAAATTACATAATACTTTTCTTCCAGTTCTTTTCTCTAACTCTTCTAATACTTCTTTAGAAAACCCCTGTGGATAACTTGGAAATGGTCTTTCTAAAATTACTCCACCTATTTCCCAATGACCAGTTGTAGTATCCTTACCTTTACTTGCTTCTGCAGCTTTTCCAAAGGCTCCTTCTGCTTCTGCCACTGGCTCTACTCCTTTTACATTTGTAAGATTTCCCAATCCTAACTTTTGCATATTTGGTAAATTAATACCATTACTTGCTTCTGCTATATGTCCAAGAGTATTTGACCCTGCATCTCCAAATTCTGGTGCATCAGGTAATTCACCTACTCCAACGCTATCTAAAACTATTAATGTTGCTCTTTCTATTTTCTTCATCTTTTTACACCTCTTTTTTAATTAATAGTTAATAATTAACAATTAAAAGTTGGAGAAGTAAACTTCTCCTTTTTCTTAATATTCTCCTTCTACTGCTTTCCCAGTAGTCATTAATTGCACTCCTGAACTAGTACCTAATCTAGTTACTCCCATATCTATATATCTTTTAGCTGTTTCAAAATCTCTAACTCCACCAGAAGCTTTTATTTGACAGTTATTTCCTACTTCTTCTCTCATAAGTACCACATCTTCATATGTTGCTCCACCAGTACCAAATCCAGTACTTGTTTTAACAAAATCCGCTTTTGCACTAACACAAGCTCTTGCTACTTTTCTCTTTTCATCATCTGTTAAATAACAAGTTTCAAAAATCACCTTAAGTACATTATCACCTATTGCTCCTTTAATGGCTTTTATTTCTGCTTCTACACCATCAAACTCTCCTGATTTAACTAAACCTACATTAATTACCATATCAATTTCAGAAGCACCATTTGCTATACATTCTTTTGCTTCAAATACTTTTGCTTCTTTAGTCATTGCCCCTAATGGAAAACCAACTACTGCTGCAACTTTTACTCCTGTTCCTTCCAATTCCTTTTTTGCAAGTGGTACATAAGAGCCATTTACACAAACTGAAAAGAAATTGTACTCTTTTGCTTCTGCACATAATTTTTTAATATCATCAACTGTAGTTGTCGCTTTTAATACTGTGTGGTCAATATACTTATTTAATTCCATTTTATCCTCCATTTTATATATAATCATTCATATTTAAGCTCACTTTTATAAAAAATCAATTATTTAACTCTAAAATTTATACATTTACAGATAAAATCTCTTTTACTACACTTCCTACTTCTACTTTATCTTTACTATATTCATATGCTCCATCTAATAAAGCAAATGAACTTTCAAGGTTCGCATCTGAATCATAGTAAACTTTGGCGATTACTTCACCTGCTTCTACCTTATCTCCAATTTTCCTATTTAATACAAGACCTACTGCATGATTTATTTTATCTTCTTTAGTCTCCCTTCCTGCTCCAAGTACCATAGCAGCTTTTCCTACTTCTTCTGCTCCAATCTTAGTAATATAGCCAGATTCTTTGGCTTTGTATTCTACCATATTTTTAGCTGTAGGTAAAAGAGAATAATCATCTACTAAATTGGCGTCTCCACCATATTCACTAATAAATTCTTTCAAATGCTCACAAGCTTTACCGGATTTTATTACTTCATCTACTTTTGCTTTACCTTCTTCAAGTGTTTTTACATCACCTTTTATTTGAAGTGCAACTGCAACTAAAGTTTCAACTAATTCAGTAAAATCCTTTGGTCCGTTACCCTTTAATGTTTCTATTGCTTCTATTACTTCTAAAGAATTTCCAACAGCATATCCAAGAGGTTGATCCATCTCAGTAAGTACCGTTACTACTTTTCTTTCAAAACTCTCCCCTATAGTTAACATTGATTTTGCAAGCTCTCTTGCTTTATCAAGGTCTTTCATAAATGCCCCTGAACCTACTTTTACATCAAGTATAATTCCATCAGCATATACAGCAAGCTTTTTACTCATAATAGAGCTGGCTATTAAAGGTACACTCATAACAGTACCAGTAACATCACGAAGTGCATATATCTTTTTATCAAGAGGCACAACTTTATCACTAGCTCCCATAATTCCTGTAGCTGTTTTATTAATAGCTTCTATCATTCTTTCCTTTGTTTGTGGAAAACTAAATCCTTTAATAGACTCAAATTTATCTATTGTTCCACCTGTATGCCCAAGTCCTCTACCTGATAATTTTGCTGTTCCTATAT
>CAZFBB010000107.1:0-10356 GCA_964517235.1 uncultured Fusobacteriaceae bacterium | reverse complement strand
CACATCTTTTTCAAAAAAAAAGAGGCTAAAGACATTTCTTTGTCTTCAACCTGAACGGCTATTTATTAAATAGCCGTCTACTTTAGTTAAATGTTTTATGCTTATATTCCTAAGTTTAAATAGAAATCAATTGAGATATTTTTTTCATCTTTTAATAATTGATATAACTGCATAGAAATAACAGTTTTACTAAAGACATTGTTTGGTGTGTACATATAGTAATCCTCTTCAATTATCCTAATATAGTTTTCTATATTTCTATTTAATTTATAAAGTTCTTTTAACTGATCTGAATTAACAGGTGGGTTTGTTTGTTGAATTAAGGTATGATATATTCTGTTTAATTCAGTTATTAGACTATTTCCATTCGGAACAGTATTTTGAACTGGAGCAAGTTGAAGCCGATTTCCTCCATCTTTATATTGAACTAAATAATAAGTCATATTTGTAGTTCTACTTGCTAATTTATTAAAAGTATTGTTATCTATACCTCTTGTTTCACCTTCTTGTTTAGTAATTTCAGTTTGAGTATAGTTGCTATAATTGTCATACATAATTTTTAATTTCATTAAAGAATTAATCAAATCGTCTTTTTCATTTTTTTCAAACATATCAGTAACATGATATTTATCGTCTATAAGATTTATTGTAGATAATCCATAATTGACATTTTTTCCATTAAGTATATTTATATCACGTTGGAGTAATATAGATAATCTAGCGTATTTTTCGGCAATACTTGAATTATCAAGTAATCCTAAGTTTTCTAGATAATTATAATAAGTATAAGTTTGTGAATTAACTGTAATGGTAGAATTTAAGAAAGAATTAATTTGTCTACTTTCTCTTAATTCTACATAATAACGATTTCTAATAAGATTACTCATAATTGAATTTTTTTGTGCTTCAAAAATATTAATAGAGTTTGTAACAACTGCGTCAGTTGTTGTCAACTGTCTATCATAACTTTTAAGCATTCCTAAAGTTGAATTTATTTGATGGTAACCTAGCCAGTTATTTGCTCCAAAAAATTCTTCCTTGTTTCTTTCAACATTCAAATAAATTTCTTCTATGTAAGAAATAGCTTTATCACCACGAGTATAATTATCAGCAATTTCAAGAAGATTAATATATATTGATGATAAAAGAGATTTTTTATTATATACAGAAGAACTATCATACATATTTAATGACTCGCTTGCATTTGTGTAGATATAACCTGCAAGAACCTCATCTTTAGGTATGTTTGGATTAGGAACTCCACCACTTGCACCTTTTTGCCCACAAGCCGTAAATATTGTTAGTATTAATATTAATATGAAAAATTTTCCCCAGTTTTTCATTATATTTCCTCCTTAAATTTCCATGAATTTCTAACTAGAGTATCGGCAGTTTTTCCATGAAACTTGTATTTTTTTAGAAAAAATTAATTTTTGTTAATATTGAAATATTTATGAGGCTTGATTTTATTATCTTCTACTCTCCCTATTCCCCAAAATATATGGTTTATATAAATTTTTACATATGTATCTTGATGGATAAAGGGGATTTTATTCCCATTTTCAAGTAATTTAACACTCTTTTTGTCATTAATATCAACTCTTTCATAATCGAAAGAATCTTCTACACTTTTTAGAAAAGGAAATATACCTGCTTCTATATATTTTTCAATTTGCTCAAGTGTATAACTTTCATTTATATTATACTCTCCAACAGACCTTCTTTGTAACTCTGTCATTGTAGCGAAAGTTCCGAGCTCTCTACCTATATCATCAATAAGAGTTCTTATATAAGTTCCCTTGGAAACTTTACATTCTATTATTGCTTCCTTTCCTGTAAAGTGATGTAATTTTATATAATCAATTTTAACTGACCTAGCTTTTCTCTCAATTTCTTTTCCTTCTCTAGCAAGTTCATAAAGTCTTTTTCCGTCAACTTTTAGGGCACTGTACATTGGAGGAACTTGTTTTATATTTCCAACAAATTTTTTTATTATTTCTTCAAATTCTCCTTTATTTACTTCTTTTTTTTTGCTTTCTTTAATAATAGTACCAGTAATATCAAGTGTGTCTGTTGCAAAACCCAATTGTAACTTAGCTAAATACACTTTTTCCTTACCTTCTATGATACTTGCAAGTTTAGTACTTGACCCAATGCACATAACAAGTACTCCAGTAGCAAGTGGGTCAAGAGTACCAGTATGACCAATTTTTCTTGTTTTAAGTATTTTACGTAATTTTCTTACTACATCAAAACTTGTAATGTTTTTGTTTTTGTTTATATTAATTATACCTTCCATAAATTTCCTTTCATAAATACATTAATTTTACTGTTAATTTTATCATATATATTGTGTGTAGTAAAGAGCATGAAAGTATTAATAAATAGAATTTGCATAAACTTTAACAAAATAGTAAAATAATAAAGTAAAAAAATTATAGATAGGAGGGGGTTATGAAGAAATTAATATTATTGTTTATATTAATAATATCATACAATCTTTTGGGGGAAATAGTAGAATTTAGCTTTGATTGGAATAATAGTAGTGAATATACAATGAAAAATGGATTTGGATTAAAAAAGCAAGAAGAAGATTTTTCATACACAATAGAAGCTTATGGAAAAGAGAGTCAAGGAGCTGTAATAGGTTGGGGTACTTCTTTTTCAAGAATACACTTGGATGATGAATTTTCTAAGGGAGAAGTAAATTTAACTCCATTATATATAACAACAAAATATTATTTAAATAGAGAGAATGATGTGAAAGTTTTTCTGAAGATTCATGGTGGTGGATATCTCAATCAAGGAATTTTTGGGAAAACAGAAATAGTAGGAGTAAATATTGATAATGGTTGGTATTATGGTGCTGGAGGTGGACTTGAGTTCAAAGGATTTATATTACAATCTATGTATAAAAAATATGTTGGTAATGCTAGAGTAGAGGGGGTGGAAACAAAGTTTGATTATTATACAACATCTATAACACTTGCTTATGCAGTAGAGATGTAGAGGTGTTTTCATAAGGTAGATATAAAGCTAGCTATTTAGTTGGCTTTAAAAATTAAGCTTTACTACAGAGACAGAAAGAACAGAGAGTTGTTATGAAGTAAAACCTTATTTTTATAATAAATTATCAGCTAAATTAGTACAATTCGTTGTAGATTTTTTTACTACTAATTATTCACTACGAGTTACTAACTATTAATTATTAAATATTTTCGTCGCAGAAACTCTAAGAATAAAGAGCCTTTACGGGGAGAAAACCTAACTGTATTATAATAAGTTATTAGTTAAATTAGCAAAATTAGTTGTCCCAAATTTTTCAATAATAAAAATTATTAAAAAAGAGTTTGAGAAAATTCCCAAACTCAATTGTTAAAATCTATAACTAAATCCTACAAAGTGTGATATTGCATCTGATGATTCACTTTCTTTATATCCTGCATTATCATGGAATTTGATTGAATATGACAATGAATAATGATTTTTGTTATAAAAAAATCCATTGAACATTTGAAATTCAGTTGCTTCACTAGCTTTGTTATTGGCAAAACCAAAATCAGACCATCCTTGGTATGATATATTTGAGCCATTTTGGAAATTAACTAATTCTGTATACCAGTTAATAGAAAATACATATCCAACATGTTCCATTTCACTACCCCAATTATTTGAGTCATATGCTGAATAAAGATTTGCTCCGAATCTGTCAAAACCAGGCATGTTAAGATTTGTTCCTAAACCTACATAATATGTGTTTGAACCATTAAATCCTTTATATTGCGTAGCCAAAAACCACTCGTTAACTATACCAAGAGATAAGTCTTTCTTCAACATGGCATCCAAAGAAAATCTAGGAGTTATTTTTGTAAAGAAGTCTCCATTGTTTTTATTATCTCCTAAATTAAAGAAGTTATTAACATCAAAGAAGTAATAGAGGTCGAGTATTCCACTTCTACTTCCACCTTCCAATTCAAAATAGATATCATTATAGCTTTCACCTCCACCAAAGTTAGCAAGGTTATAGCCAGAATACAAATTCATTTGACCCCAAGTAAAATCATTTTTTCTAAGGTTTCCCTCTGTGTAATTTGCTCCGTATAGATTTAGTGATGCTAGAACTGCAAGGAGTAAAAGCAACTTTTTCATAATTATTACCTCTTTCCATCTGTTTTTTAAAATTTTACTTTATTTTTTTTCTTTAGTCAAAGAAAAAAAAATAATGAATTAAAAAAAAATAATAATTAATACATTAATTTTATTGCTATCATGTTAAATTGGTAATATATATAACAAAAATAGTTTAGATAAAATTCATTAATGATAAAAAAAATTACATAAGATAAATTCTAAAAAATTTAAGAGATTAATATAAAATTTTAAAAGAACCTATTTTGATTGTTTTTTTAGAATAAAATGTACTGAAAATAATATAAAAATGTAAAAAGAATACATTTTTTTTAAAAAAAATTAAAAAGAGAATATAGTAAAGAGTTTCCTAGATTCACTAGTATATGAAATATTTGTTTTGATATTTTAGGAAAAAATCTATTTTTTCTGATATTTTTCTTTCTTTTTCAGAAAAGTATCTTTATTCATATCTATTCTATTCATAATTAATAGTTTTAATTTTAGTGTGATAAAAAACCTGTAAAGATTGAATTCTTTTCTCAAATGTTCACTTTATAGTTTTTATTATAATAACTACAGCTACTAAATTTCAAAATTCCCTCTTAAGGAGTTCAAATATCTTCTGATTTTTAACTTTTCCTTCGTTAAACCTAATTTAAAATTCTTATATAAGCAAATTTAAATAAAACTTCTTTTCTTTTTTGTAGAAATTATAAAATTCTAACAAAATAAGCACTGATAGGAAGTTAAGAAGTTAGTTTTTTTGAAGGTTAAAATCCTTTATGGTACAGAAGATTTAAAATTAGGCAATTATAAGTTTATTTAACTAAAACTAAATAAAAAAGATTCTGACTTTCACAAATCTTTAGAGTTTAAAAATAGATAAGTTAATAAAGTTATAAATTACATTGAAATATTAAGAGAATAATATTATAATAGATTAAGGAAGATAAAGGAGAGTAAAGATGAAAAAAATACTGTTTTTGAGTATAATATTAGTATTGTTTGGTGCGTGTGATAAAAGAGAAATAGGAGAAAGGACTACAACACTTAGGATAAATGAAAAAGAAATTAGATATGTCATAGAGGGAAATTTTGAAAATGAAAGTGCATATGTTATTTTTACTAATAGCAATGCTCTTGATAGAAGATTTAAAGAGAGAATAGTGATAAGAAATAACAGTGTAGTTTCTAATCTTTATATGAATTCAGAAAATGAAATAAAATTAGATAAGATAATTGATCCACTTAGAATTAGGGAGAAGGAAATAGAAGCCCTAGAGAATTTAAAGAATATAAAATATATAAATTCTTCATTATCAAGAAATCAAAGTGCTCAATTGGAGACTATAGAAAGTGTTGGAGATAAAAAGATATTTAATATTAGCATTATAGATTCTAACCTGAATGGAATTGGAGAAAAAAAAGAATTTCAATTGATAAAACAAGTTGATTTAAGGGAAGAAAGTGAAAAGAGAGCTTTAAATATTTGGTTAGAAGGGGGAAAAACATTAACACCTACTCAATCAGCGCTAATAGCTGATAGTTTTCTGAAATCAGGTTCAAATAATGATATATATGAATATGTAACTAATATTTATGGAAAGGAATGGTATGAAGTAGGGCAAAAAGTTCGAGATGGATTAATTAACCCTAGAGGGACGATAGATATACTTTTGTATAGTATGAATGAAAGTCTTGATAATCCAAAGGGAAGAGTTCTTGGGTTTTATCAAGGTTTAGATAATATGAAAATTCCAAAGGCAGATTCATCAAATTATCTAGATTATAAAGATTCAAATGAAAGAGTTATGTTTTATATGGATTTAGATAGTTTTTTATATAATTATAAAGATACTATATCTACCTTGGCTCATGAATTTGTTCATACTATAGTTTTTTATCAAAAAATGGTATTACAAAACATAGCTATGGAAATATGGTTAAATGAAATGTTAGCTATGATAGGAGAAGACTTGGTAGCTAGTAAATTGAATTTACCTGGACCTAGAGGAATAAGAGATATTACTTCTAATATTCCAAGTGTAAGTGAAAAAACTGAAAGGGCTGGAAGGTTTTATATTTATAATAGTGGTGAAACAAACTCATATGAAATTAATGAGAAGATAAGTTTTGGTATGAGAAATTACTCTACCACCTTTGCTTATGGAGCATATTTGATGAGAAATATTCCTACAGATAATGGGAACTTAAACTTTATAGAAGATATAATAAAAAATACTTATGGTGGGCATGAAGCTATAGAATTTGCATTTAGAAAAAGTGGAAAGTTTCTTACATTTGAAGAAAGTATAAAAAACTTTGCAAGAGCTAGTTTATTATCAGATAACAAATTTACAGGACAAGAACCATACAAATATAATATTGGAAAAACTTTTGTTCATAATGGATTATCTTATGAAATAGGACCAATAAATGTTCATAACTATACTCTACCATCAGGTAGTGGATTTGTATATTATAATACAAATTATGAATATGCACCAATATTGAGAGGAGCTTCTATACAATATTTTAAATTAGGAGAAAACCTTCTAGGGAATAAAACTTTTGAAATAAAGGTACCTTTAGGAATAGATTATGAAATAGTAGTAAAAAATAATGATAATTCATATGATTTCGATAAATCACAAATTTTACAAGCAAGTATAAAAGAGATTAAATAGATGGAAAAAGTCATATTAATTAAGTTAAGTTTATGAAAGTGCAACTTATTAAAAGTTGCACTTTTTAATGTTAAAAAATCATAAAAATTAGCATAATAAAGATTTATTTTTAGAGGAATAATTCAAGTTTCTTGAAATGTCATTTGTAGGGTTAATAAAAATTTCGCATGAAAGTGAAGGGGGTTGATATTGTGAGAAAAAGATTATTTTTAATTTTGACTATAGTGATGATGTTTGCTTGTGCAAAAGAGAGTAATAAAATTAAATCACCAAATGGAGGAATAAATAGCGATACAGGATATTATCCAAAAACTTTAGCAAAACCTAGTGATGCAGAAGAGATAAAAAATTACCATATTAGTATCGATGGTTTAGAGGAACATACAATATATGCAATAGTTACAAACCAATTAATATACCATAATAGAGATGGAAATGTATATTTTACCGGGCAAAAAGTGGAGATTTCTAAAGATTTTAATATGAATAATGAGGTAAATATTGAAGAAGAAAGAAAAATTATATCATTTAATCCAAAAATTCCTATACCAAATGAATGGACAGAAAAAAAAGAAATGGATAAAGACTATTCAATAATGGAAAGCAACTATATAGAAGGTGTTAAAAGAAATTTTTATGCTTATAAGATGCCAAATGAGGATTTGATAGATATAGCAACTACCCTACGTAAGAGAAAGACTGTAGGAGATAGGAGTATTAATATTTGGGTAGAAGATAGCCTTTGGAATAATCAAAGTTATGTAAAAAATAAAATAGATAAAAATATCGTAAGTACACTTGCTGATAAATTTTTGTTAGATGGGCAAAATGATATCTATTCAATTATCACAAACATATATGGTAAAGAGTATTATGAAGAGGCTTCATCCTATAATGAGCTTATAAATGGAGGAAGAGAAATAGATATAGTGCTGTTTAATATACATAACTCCTACGGAAATGGGCGTGTACTTGGTTATTTTAATGCTATAGATTTATTCAAAAGTGGTCAGGGAATAACAAGATATTCTAATGAATCACCAGTATTTTTTTTGGATGCTTATTCTTTAAGTGATTCTCAAGAATTATTTTGGAACTTAGATGATTATTGGCCAGAAGCAACAGTATCTACTTTGGCGCATGAATTTACTCATCTTGTAACTTTTTATCAACATAAGGTAAAAAGAGGGGGAACTATGGCTAGATGGATGAATGAAATGCTTGCTATACTTAGCGAAGATATAGTATCAAATAGCATTGGGTTAAGGGGGCCAAGAGGAATAATAGGAGATGACTTATCTGCTGGAAGTGGCTATGAGAGTAGAGGAAGATTACCAATTGCTAATTTTTATAATAACTTTCCCATTAATGATTATTATATGTCAAGTTCTTTGAACTATTCAATCGTCTATTCCTATGGTGCTTTTTTATTAAGGAATTTTGCTAGGAGTATTGATGGATTAGAATTTTTTAGAGATATTGTTTGGAGTGGAGAAAATGATTTTGAAGCAATAGAAAAAGCTCTGGAGAGGAATGGTTATAATTATTCATTTGTAGATACGGTAGAAATGTGGGGGAAAGCAACATTATTATCGAGAGAAGTGTTTAATGGAACAGAATTATATAAACTAAATAATGGCAGTAATGGATTTATTTCTGGTATAGGTGAGAATAAGTATAAAATAGGATCAATAAATATGTTTAATTATAGTACAAGCCCAACATTATATATAATAAACAGCAAAGATATACCTAAATTATCAGGAGCTTCTACTCTCTTATTTCTCCTAGGATATAAAGAGTCTGGTAATTTAAGTTTTAATCTCACTCTACCAAATTATCTTCGTGTTGAGTTTATAGTACTAAACAAAGATGGAAAGTATGATATTAAAAAGAGTGGTACAATAGATATTAAACAAATAGACTAGGTAGTATCTTCTATAACTTTGAGATTTTGAGATGAAGTTTATATAAAAATAATAAAAATGGGCAAAGACCCATTTTTATTATCTATGAAAATATCTTATTTTTATTTAACATGTATAATGAATATAATCCATCTGTGGCTAAATTAGGAAGATACTTATCTATTTCAATTAATTCTTCTGCAATAGTTTCTCCTAAACCTCCCGTTGCAATAACATATAAATCATTTACTTCTAATTTAACTCTATTTATAAGTTCTCTAATTTGGCCTGTGTATCCAAAATAAATCCCAGCTTGAATCTGTTCCACAGTATTTCTACCTAAAACAGTAGTGGGTTTATCAAATTTTACCTTTGGTAATTTTGCAGTATTACCAAATAATGCGTTAATACTCATGTCTATGCCTGGCAAAATTCCCCCACCAATATAAACATTTTTTTCAAGAACTTCATAGGTAGTTGCAGTACCAAAATCTAAAATCATTAAATTTTTATTTGGGTAAAGTTCAAGAGCTCTTACAACATCAATAAGCCTATCAGCACCATAGCCATTACTATCAAGTCCCCTTTTAAAGGTAAATGGAATGTTTAAATCCATTCCTACAACAACAGGCTCAATATTAAAGTATTTTCTACTAAGCCATTGAAAAATCCTTATTAAATTTGGAACTACAGAAGCAATTATAATTCCTTCAATTTTTTCAATTTTTATATTATTAAATTCACTTATGTTTTTTAAATAAGAGAAAAATTGGTCTTCGGTAATATTATTTTCTGATGCAATTCTAAAGTTTAGCAATAATTCTCCTTGAGCATCATATATTCCAGTGACAATGTGAGTATTTCCTATATCAAACCCTATAATCATATTGACCCCTCCTAAATTAGTAATAATTATACATATAATTTTTATAAAAATAAAGAGTTATTATTTTTAAATAATATTAAAAATATCTCTTAGTATGGGCTTTAAACCACTAAAGAAAAATTCTATGGCAATAACCATAATGATTAAACCCATAAGTCTCATCATTACTTTGTTTCCTGTTTCTCCCAGTAATCTTGATATTCTATCAGCTTGATTGAGAATAACATAAGTTAGTATGCCCATAACTACTATAGCAATAATTAAAACAAATTTTGATAAATTATCAGTTGCATTTGCCATTAAAACTATTGCATTTGTAATAGCCCCTGGTCCACAAATCATAGGAATAGCAAGTGGAGTAACACTTATATCATCTGCATATGTCTTTTCATCTTCCGAATCTACTTTTGTTCTTGTAATCTTTGCTTGTAGCATGTCGTGACCAATTAAGAAAAAGATACAACCTCCAGCCACCTTGAAGCTATCAATAGATATCCCAAAAAATTTGAAGATTAATTGCCCGCCTAACGAAAATATTATTAGAGCTGAAAAAGCAGTGAAAGTAGCTTTTTTTACAGTGTATCTTTTCTTTTCAGCAGTTAAACCATTAGTCATACTTATATAAATGGGCATAACATTTAATGGATTCATTAAAGCAAACATTGATGTAAGACTAAGTAGAAAAAAGTTTAATAAATTTTCCATATATATTACCTCCTTAACTTTTTAATAATACATTATTTTT
>CAZFBB010000106.1:0-10397 GCA_964517235.1 uncultured Fusobacteriaceae bacterium | reverse complement strand
CTCTATCTTTGTAAAATGAAAAATCTACCAAATAAAACTCTATACTTCCCAATAAAATACATATGATTTTTCTTATGAAATATATTTTATCTTCTCTTCTCAGTGTATTTACTCATATTCCATCTTCTATTTTAAGCTTTTGTCAATGATAGATTGTAAATAATTTCAATTTATAATATAATTATAATTGAAAGAAGAAGACGAGGTGTGATATGGAAGACAAAAGAGAAAAGAAGGAATTGATTAAAAAAGAGTATATTCAAAATATACCTACATATTATTTTTTCCTTGATTTTATCAATTCTACTCTTATTAATGTATTACAAAAAGCTAAAATTGATTATAATCAATTAGATGCAAGGGTGAAAACTCCAGAATCTTTCATAAGAAAGATAGAAAAAAAACGTTGGAAGTATAAAAATCCCTTTAAAGAAGTAACTGACATATTAGCATTAAGAATTGTTACTTATTACAGAGAAGATATTGATAAGATAATTAAAGTTTTATTTAGGGAGTTTGATATTGATTTTGATAATTCTGTAAATAAATTAGTTAATTTAGACCCAGACCGTATGGGATATCTTAGTGTACACTATGTATGTAAATTAAAGAATAGTAGCTTAGTTGATATGGATAAAAATTTAGCAGAAAAGAGTATTGCTTTTGAAATTCAAATAAGAACAGCTCTACAACATGCATGGGCTGAGATTGACCACAAACTTAGATATAAAACATTAGTTAATATACCTAAAAAGATAGAAAGAAAACTTTATAGAATAAGTGCCATTTTGGAAATGGCCGATAGTGAGTTTAGTCATATTAGAGAAGAAATAAAAGCAATTGAAGAATTTTATGAAACAAGTATTAGCAAGGAAAAATATAAGATTAGACTTGATATTTCTTCACTTAGCTTCTACTTAAAAGCTAATGATAAGCGTATTCTTTCCCTTATAAAAGCATTACAAGTTTATCATTATAATACCTTTTCTATTGCAAAGGAGGAAAAATTAGAAAAAACTCTAATTAAATATTCCTTAAAATTTGGTATAAACAGGGTAGAACATCTACACCAACTATTAAAACTAATCTCAGACAACTATGAGCTTGTAGATAGTTATTTAGATGAAAGTTTACGTAAAAAACTAAGGTATCTTATTAATTCTGCATGTACTTTTTTCATTACAATTATGTTTATTATTTATGCAGAGAAACAGGAATTAAAAAGAGTTTATAAACTTTCTGATGAGAGTTTAAATAATATATTAGAACTTAGAAGGGAACTAATAAAAAATGAAAAAAAATAATTATGAATATATTTTAAAATATCTAAAATCAATGCTCCAAAATGAAAGAGATCCTATAGCAAACTTGGCTAATACTAGTGCTGTAATTAATAAAAATATTGAAAATTTAAATTGGGTAGGATTTTACCTATATAATAATGAAGAATTAGTTCTTGGTCCATTCCAAGGAAATCCAGCTTGTGTAAGAATCCAACTTGGTAAGGGTGTTTGTGGAAATTCTGCTAAAGATAGAAAAACATATATAGTAGAAAATGTTCACGATTTTCCCGGACATATAGCATGTGATGCTGCTAGCAATTCTGAAATAGTTGTGCCTATGGTAAAGGACAATAAACTTATTGGCGTGTTAGATTTAGATAGTTTTGAATATGGTAATTTTAATGAAATAGATAAAGAATACTTGGAAAAAGCTGTTGAAATAATTTTAGAATATACTCATTTTTAATAGATACTTATTGGGATTTAGTTACTTTTAGTAAACTAAATCTTTTTTTTAGGAAATAATATAGCATAAGTATTAAATAAATTAGTTATCTCCCTTTTTTCAAAAATAAAGAAATATAATATTAATAAAAAGCTAAGGGAGGTTATCTATATGAAGTTTTCACTTATATTTTTTACCTTTATAAATCTATTGTATTCCCTTGATATAACGATAATTGTTCCAGATAATGTAAAGGCCAAATATGAAAGTTATATTAAATATAAAAAACCACTTCTACTTACAGAGCTTCCAAATTCAAATAGAGATATTGCCGAATTAATTATAGTTCAGCAAGCTATTATAAAAGGTGGTTTAAAAGTTGATAAATTCGTTATTATTAGTGGACCAACAAAACTAGATGATACACCTCTTTGGAAAAATATGGTCAATTTGGTTGGAAAAAATAGAATAGACCTTCTGCTTGCACCATTTCAATCAAGTAACGACATAAGTTTCGTAAGTGAGTTATACTTTTGTACCCATACCTAATCTAAAAATTGCTTTAGTTGACACGAGAAACTTTGTTGTAAGCAAATCATCTAAAAATAGTCTTAAAATTTATGATGCCTTCAATAAAGGATTAAAAATAATGAAAGAAGAAGGATTAGTTGATAAATTTTATACAGACAGTGGATTTTACAATAAAAATGTAGAAGATTGGATACTCATAAAATAAAATATTTCTTAAGAAAGAAATTTTGCTTAATTTTTACTAAATAAGAAAGGATTTATCCAACATAGATTCAGTTGTGTTTCTAAGACGTCAGATTACTTTTGTCTTGATACAAAGTAATGATGTTTTTTTCAAAAACTAGTTGTTTATCTTCAACTTGAACTTTCTAGTTAAGAAAGTTCTTTTTTAATTTGTTCAATTAAGCCTTGTAAAATAAATACTCAAAAGGTATAATTTAAAGAGTAATGAATTGTAAACAAATTAATTTTTATTGTTAACTATTAATTATTACATATTAATTATTACATATTAATTATTAACTAACAAAGGGGTATTTATGAATAAAGTACTATACAAACTTAGAACAGATAAAGAGGGAACTTTTCTTGAAAGGCCCAATAGATTTATATCAAAGGTAAAATTAAAAAGTGGTGAAGTAGTAGTTGCCCATGTACATGATAGTGGAAGGTTAAAGGAACTACTTTATGAAGGAAATTTGGTAAAGATACGCAAAGCAGATAATCCCCAAAGAAAAACAGCATGGGATATGATAAGTGCAAAAGCAGATGGAGAAGATATACTTATCAATTCAGCTTTTCATAGATATATTAGTGAGAACCTATTAAACAATAACCAATTGTCACCCTTTGGCTCTGTTGATAATGTACAAGCAGAAGTAAAGTATGGCAATAGTCGTATAGATTATCTCCTACATAAAGGTAGTGAAAAAATCTGGGTAGAAGTAAAGGGAGTATCATTATCTAAAGATAATATAGCTATGTTTCCAGATTCACCAAGTGAAAGAGCTCAAAAACATCTTGTAGAGCTCATGGAGTTAAAAGAAAATGGTGATAGGGCTGGAGTTTTACTACTTATTCTCCGTAATTCAAAGGAATTTAGACCAAAATGGGAAACAGACCCAAGATTTTCTGAATTATTCTACAAAGCTAAAGAAAAAGGTATAGAGATATATCCTGTCCAATTAGCTTTTGAAAAGGATGAAATAGTATATAAACATCTAATACCTATTGGAGAGAATAAACATTTAGAAGGAGTTCTTATGGATTATAGAAATATTAAAATTGGAGATAAATTAGAAAATAAAGAAATTGCAGAAGCATTTGCATGTAGCAACCAAGGAGGCATTCGTAAAAGTACCAAAACTAATACTATTGTATGTCTTGCTAAATTTACAGGTTGTTTATACAAGCATAGAAAAGAGGGAGGTACAGTATTATTTACTGGTATGGGAAAAAGTGGAGAACAGATTCTTTCTAGACAAAATAAGGCTCTTGCTAATGCTACTAAAGAAGGCTATGATATTCATTTATTTGCGATGTATGAAGAAGGAGTATATACCTACGAGGGTAGAAGGTTAATCTTTGGAGACTTATTATCTGAAAAACAGCCTGATAAAGATGGAAAAGAAAGAGATGTAATAGTTTTCCCACTAAAATTGATAAAATAGAATACATTATGGAATACAGATTAATAGGGATTAATTAAATTCAAAAAAATTACATATACTAACTTTATCAAAATTCCTTATATTCATAAAATCTGTATTTCATTTAATAGACGGAGAAAATATGATAGAAGAATTAAAACAAAAAGACAAAAAATATCCAGAAGGAATAGAAAAGATTCATAGTTTAGAGGAATATAAAAACCTTATTAATATGGAAATTGGACTTTTAGGTAGAAGTTATGAAGAACTTTACAGTATTTATGAAAAACTTAGTGGAAAAAAATTAGAATTTCCTCTTCGAACATATAGACACCATAATCAAGGAGACTATCTTACTCCTGATTTTTTAATGGGCGAAAATAAACTTATCACTAATGAAAAATCAAAATATCAAAATTTTTTTAAAGATTTAAAAAATGAGCTTAGATCTTGTACTTCCTTTTCATTTATGGTCAGTTTCATAAAAAATTCTGGAATACAGCTTCTACTACGAGAACTAAACTTCCTAGAAGAAATGGGCATAAAAGGAAGAATAATAACTTCTACTTATTTAAACATTACCGATACAAAAGCCTTATACAAATTACTTAACTATAAAAATATCAAAGTAAAAATCTATAATGAAGATAAAGAAAGTTTTCATACAAAAGCATATTTATTTACTAGAAATAATAAGCTTAGTTCTATTATTGTTGGTTCATCTAACCTCAGTCATAGTGCACTTTGCAATGGAAAAGAATGGAATATTAGATTAAGTGAAAGATCCTATGGAAATATTTATAAAAAAAGTTTAGATGAATTTGAGAGAATTTGGAACTCTTATGAAAATTATGATTTAACAAGGGAATTTGTAGAAGCATATAAAATCCACAAAGAAAAATATAAAAATTTCTCATTGGATACTTTTTCCTTTCATCAAAAGTCTATATCAAAGGAAGTAGAAGCTAATTTAATGCAAAAAGAAATACTTAATAACCTTAAAAATCTTAGAAAAGAAGGAAAAAAGAAAGCTCTTGTCATAGCTGCTACTGGAACGGGGAAAACTTATCTTAGTGCTTTTGACATAAAAGCCTTTGGTGCAAAAAAAATATTATTCCTTGCACATAGGGAGGAGTTGCTTGATAATGCAAGAAATACTTATGAAATACTCTTTCCTCATATGACCCTTGGAAAAGTTGCTATGTCTGAAAAAAACTTTGATGCAGATATTATTTTTGCCACTATACAGTCTATGAAAAAGGATTCTATACTTAATAGATTTTCAAAAGATACCTTTGATTATATAGTTGTTGATGAGTTTCATCATGTAGGAGCAAAGACCTACTTAAAAATCTTAGATTATTTTACTCCAAAATTCTTATTAGGACTTACTGCTACTCCTGAACGTATGGATGGAAAGGACATTATAGCTATTGCAGATTATAATATCGCAGGAGAAATAAGACTGCGTGATGCACTTAACCTTGATTTATTAGCTCCCTTTCATTATTTTGGTATAGCTGACCAAATAATTGATTACAATACCATTAAAAAAGTTAATGGAATTTTTGATACCAATGACCTTAGTGATAAACTTAGTGTTAATGAAAGAGTTGATTTTATAGTAGAAAAGATAAAACATTATGATTATGATGGAGATAAACTGCGTGCAATAGGATTTTGTGTAAATATAAATCACGCTATATATATGTCTAATGAGTTTAACAAGCGCGGATTCAAAACAGTATATATAACTGCTAAAGATAATCAAAGTAGAAGAAGAGAGGTTTTGAAAGAGTTTAACAAGGGTTCTATAGAAATAATCTTTTCTATAGATATCTTTAATGAAGGAATAGATATACCAATGATAAATATGCTTTTATTCCTACGTCCCACCAATAGTTCTACTATTTTTCTACAACAATTAGGCCGTGGCCTTCGTAAAGTAAAAGGTAAAGAATTTGTTACTGTACTTGATTTTATTGGTAACTATAATAGAGAATATCTATTAAGTGAAGCTTTTGTAGAAAAAGGTATTAATTCATATGACAAAGAGGTTTTAATAAGACAAGTAAAAAATGAATTTCACTCTATTCCAGGTAGTTCCTTTATAGAACTTGATAGAATATGCCAAAAGAGAATATTAGATAACCTCGAAAAGATAAAATTAAATAGTTCTTCTACCCTTACAAATCTTTACTTCCAAGTTAGAGATAATTTAGGAAATAGTCCAAAATTACTAGATTTTTTATATGGAACTAAAATAGATCCAAGTTTATTCATCGATCAATTTGGAAGTTTTTATCAATGCAAAAAACGTATGAACGACTTATCTCCTATAGAATTGTCCTTTGGTAAAAACAAAATAGATATATTAGCTAGATTAGAAAGTCGATTGCCTATCAAGTGGGTTTTTGAATATTTGTTAATATATCTCTTATTAAATAGAGAAAAGATAAATATTAATCAGTTGTTAAATGAAGCTAGATTATTTTTTAGCGGAAGTTATAAAGAAGATTTTCATAAAGACATTATAAAATATTCTCTAAAAGAAATGAGTCAAAATGAAAAAAATTGGAATTTTTCATTGATAACTATAAAGAATAACTATATCTATTTAGGAAATAAGTTGGTAGAGGGTATAGAAGATTTAAACTTTAAAGAATATTTAAAGGATACTTTATTATATGGTTTATATAGATATAGAGATGAATTTAAGCCGAGTATAAACAGTGATAAAAAACTTGTTCATTATCAAGATTATTCTAGAGCAGAATTACAACACCTATTGTTATCTCCTGCTCAAAAAGGAAGTTGGCGTGCAGGTTATGCCATAGCAAATAATGATTTATGTTTATTTATTACTCTAAATAAAGATATAAATACTAAAGAACATCTTTTATATGATAATTTCTTCCAAGGAGAAGATTTAATACAATGGATTAGTCAAAATAAAACTTCTCACAAATCACCTATAGGTCAACTTTATCTAAAACACAAGGAAATGGCCTATAAAGTACATTTATTTATACGAAAATATTCTACTTTTGGTTCTAATGCTATGAATTTTAAGTATCTAGGTCAAGTAAATTATCACAGTAGTTACGGAGATAAGCCTATGTATATCATGTGGAAATTGCAAAATAAAATGCCTGAAGAGATATATTTAGATTTAGTAAGTAAGTGACCACTCCCCCGCTAAACCTACGTAAAGGGTTTTGAGGAGGCTTCTTGGGATGTAGCAACTAAATAGTTGCTATAATTACCAAGCTCTATGGCTAAGCCCTACCCTGTTTATATTTAATATTCAAATAGAAATTAAATATATTTTCTAAAAATTTTGCTTAGATAAAAACTAAAAAAATCTTGCCAAAGTAAAAAGGAGTTAAAATATGAAAAAAAGAATTAAACAAGTAATTTTTGCATTAGTCCCTATACTAATACTCCTTTCCTTCTACCTCTTAAACTACCCAATTTATATAAGTTTATTATTTACAATAGCTACTTATATATTTACCTTGAGTGAAAAATTTGATAAGGTAGAAAAACACCCCTATAAACAGAGTATTCTTTGGTTTAGTGGAAGATATATTATACTTTTTTTGTATTTATCTATGGTTTATGCACCTATGTCTATTGTTTTTTTATTATATAATCCCAGTAGAATTTGGTTTAAGAGTTTACACCTACCCTTATTACTATTATTTATTTTGTATTACACCTATGGATACTTTAATTTTAAAAGGATAAAGATAAAAAAATATCTAATAGATACTTTTAATTTAGAAAAGAAAGTTAAGTTTGCTTTTATATCCGATTTACATCTAGATTCCTTTAAAGATAAGAAATATTTAACTAAAAGAATAAATATGATTAATTCTATAAAAGCCGATTACATATTAATTGGTGGGGATATTTTTGATTCATTTGAAAGCATTATCTCTTTTGACTTTGCAAAGGAATTTCAAAATCTAAATGCTCCTACCTATTACATATGGGGCAATCATGATTATCATGGAGACATAATAAAAAATAAAGAATCTCTCTCTAAAACTAATATGACTTTATTAGAAGATGACTTAATCTATCTAAATGGGGAAGTTGTCTTAATAGGTAGAAGAGATAGCAAATCTGAAAACAGAAAAGATTTAAATCAATTAACAAAAGGAATTAAGAAAAAAATAGTAGTATTGGATCACAAAGGAATAGAAGTAAAAAAAGTAGCAGAAAATAAACAAATCAAACTGCAATTAAGTGGACATACCCACGGTGGTCAGATATTTCCGGTTACTCTATTATATTCATATCTTTATTATATTAATAAAGGAATTAAAAAAATAAATAATACTACTTTTATTGTGAGTCAAGGAGGTGGTAGTGCTTTTTCACCTTTTAGAATAGGAACTAACAATGAAATTTTAGAGATTATAATTAAATAAAGTCCTTCTATTTAAAATATAAACTTATATTAAATCTCATTATTGATCTATAATTTAAGTTGTACATTTTTAAACAAAAAATCTGTAAAGTAAAAGACTAAATTGAAGTCCTAAAATTCTTTTATTTTATATCTACCAAGATAAAAAAATTAGATATGAATACAATAACAAATATTTTAAAGGTTATCTTTCTAAAATTTTTAAGTTTCGCAAATCTGAAATAAAAAGTATGAGTTAAGATAAAAATAATCTTTCAGTAAATATCTAAAAAAAAAACCTCTTCTCTGGATGGTTTCGGATGTTTTTGAACGTTTTTGATTGACAAGCTTAAAAAATTAATTTAAAATAAAATTGAGGTGTTAAAATGCTTACAAGTGAAAGAAGAATGTATATATTAGAACTCTTAAATAAAAGAGGTACTGTAAAAGTCAAAAACTTAATGGAGATGACAAATAGTTCAGAATCTACTATAAGACGGGATTTGACTGTTTTAGAAGGTAAAGGTCAACTTGTAAGAGTACATGGTGGGGCATCTCTTAGAAGTAATTATGAAATATGTCTAGAAGAAAAGGTTGTTTTAAATGAAAGGGAAAAGAAAGCAATAGGGGAGTATGCCGCTTCATTAGTGCACAATGGAGATTGTATCTTTCTCGATGCAGGAACTACAATTTTTCATATGATTAAGCATCTAAAAGAAAAAGAAATACTAGTTGTAACTAATGGTATTAACCACTTAGATGAACTTAAAAAATATGAGATAAAAACATATCTAACTGGTGGTCTTATCAAATTTAAAACTAAAGCATTAATAGGTAGAGAAGCAATTAAAACTTTAAACGATTACAATTTTGATAAATGTTTCTTAGGAGCTAACAACATTAGTTTAGATAAAGGATATACTACTCCTGACCCAGAAGAAGCCTTTGTAAAGAGCACAGCTAAGGATTTATCTAAAAAAGTCTATATTCTCGCTGATTCGAGTAAATTTAATAAAGTTGCTTTTACAAAAATAGCCAATTTAGACGAAGCAACTATAATTACTGATAGAGAACAAAAAGAATATGCAGAAAAAACAGAAATAAAGGTTGTGACAAAATGATATATACAGTAACTTTAAATCCAGCATTAGATTATAACTTATCTATAGAAAATCTTAGCCTTGGCACACTTAACCTAAGTAATAACGGGTACTTTCTAGGTGGAGGAAAGGGTATCAATGTATCTAAAGTATTAAAAAACTTTGGTATAGATTCTATCGTATTAGGTTTTATCGGTGGATTTACGGGAGAGTTTATAAAAAACGAGCTGAATCACAAAAATATCCAAAATAAATTTATTGAAATAGATGGTAATACTAGGCTAAATATCAAAATGAAAAATATAGAAGAAGAAACAGAAATAGCAGGAATATCACCAATTATTTCTAAAGAAAATTTTGAAAAATTCATAGATAGATTTAAAAATATCCAAGAGAAAGACATATTAGTACTATCTGGGAGTATTCCTGAAAGTTTAAGTTCTACTATCTATAAAGATATTATTCAAATTCTTCCAAAATCAGTCAAAATCATTCTTGATACCCGTGGAGAAGGATTAATAGAAACACTAAAAGAAAAGGTATTTTTAGTAAAACCTAATATACACGAATTAGAAGAATATAGCAATAAAAAACTAACAAATATCTCTGAAGTTATTCAAGTAGCCAAAGATATACAAAATAAAAGTGCTAATTACGTAATAGTCTCTATGGGTAAAGAAGGATCAATCTTGATAGGTAAGGAAGGAAGTTATAGGGGGAATGTGCCTGTTGGAACTCTTAAAAATTCAGTAGGTTCTGGAGATTCTATGGTAGCTGGATTGGTAGCAAAAATAGCTCAAGGAAAGGATATCTTTACTGCTTACAAATATGGTATAGCTTCCGGTAGTGCTACTGCATTTTCCCATGATTTATGTACGAGTAAGCAAGTAGAAGATTTACTTGAACAAATTGAAATTGTAAAAATTTAGGAGGTTCTTTAAAATGGATATCAAAAAGTTTATAAAAAGAAAT
>CAZFBB010000105.1:0-10656 GCA_964517235.1 uncultured Fusobacteriaceae bacterium | reverse complement strand
GTAAAAATTTAGGAGGTTCTTTAAAATGGATATCAAAAAGTTTATAAAAAGAAATTTGATTCAATTAAATTTAAAAGGAAATAATAAAAAAGAAATAATAGATGAATTATCATCATTATTTTTAAAATCTGGAAACGTTACAAATATAGATAAATTTCGAGATGATTTATACAAAAGAGAAGAGATTAGCTCAACTGCTTTAGAAGAAGGAATCGCAATTCCACATTGTAAAACTAATGCTGTAAAAGAAACTGCTATAGCATTTGGTTTACATAAAACTGGTGTAGACTATGATTCACTAGATGGTGAACCATCAAAGTTATTCTTTATGATTGCTGCACCAGAAAATTCTACTGATGAACATATTGAGTGTTTAAGTGCCCTTACAAAACTTCTACTCAATGATGAATTTAGAGAAAACCTATTAAATATAGATAGTATTGATAATTTCTTTGATTTATTAAAAAATGGTATAGAAGAGGAAGTAGAAGAAGGTAGAAGAGAAGGATATTTTGTAGCTGTAACCGCTTGCCCTACTGGAATTGCACATACGTACATGTCTGCAGAAGCACTACAAAAAGGAGCAAAAGAATTAAATGTAGCTATCAAAGTAGAAACTAACGGTAGTGCAGGAGTTAAAAATCAATTGACTAAGGAAGATATAAATAAAGCTGAAGGTGTTATTATTGCCGCTGATAAAACTGTAGATATGGGGAGATTTAACGGAAAAAAATTAATTATGACTGGTACTAAATCTGCCATTAAAAATCCCCAAAAGCTTATTGACGATGTTAAATCTGCAAATATCTATGTAGCTAATGGAAAGTCTTCATCAAATGAAATTCTAGAGAAAAAAGGATTTTATAAGCACCTTATGAATGGAGTATCAAATATGCTACCATTTGTTGTTGGTGGAGGTATACTAATAGCTTTATCATTTGCTTTTGGTATTAAAGCATCTGACGTAAATGATCCTAGCTTTCATCCCATTGCTAAATTCTTGATGGATACTGGTGGTGGGGGAGCATTTTCTCTAATGGTAGCTATATTAGCTGGATTTATTGGACAAAGTATTGGAGATAGACCTGGATTTATGCCTGCAATGGTTGGTGGATTTATTGCTAACAGTGCTGGTGGTGGATTCCTTGGAGGACTTATTGCTGGTTTTGTCGGCGGTTATATAGTATTAGGTCTTAAATCTTTATTTGCATCACTTCCTGAAACTTTAGAAGGATTAAAACCTGTACTTATCTATCCAGTATTAGGTCTATTGCTTACTGGACTTGCTATGAAACTTATTTTAATAAATCCATCATATAAAACCCTTGATTTTTCAACAAAAATATACAATATAATTTAACCAAATATAAGAAAAGATGAATCTTACAAATGTAAAAATCATCTTTTCATCATTAACTTATCTAAGTTTTTATCTAAATTTAATTGGATCAAGTGGCTTCCCGTTTTTTCTTACTTCAAAATGTAAATGAGGTCCTGTCACTCTTCCTGTTTTACCAGTTTGACCAATAAGCTGTCCTGCTTTTACTTGTTCTCCTGATTTTACATATACCTTGTTCAAATGAGCTGATCTTGTTTCATAGCCATCTTTATGTTTTATTATAATAATTTGACCATAACCACTCATCCACCCAGCAGTACTTATTCTACCATCAGCTGGTGCGTATAAATTAACATACTGTGCTCTAAGGTCAACTCCATTATGATATATATTTCTCTTTAAAACTGGATGGAACCTCTTTCCAAATGGGCTTGTTACCCCTGCCCATGCTACTGGCCATCTAGTTATTTGGAATCCTTTTAGCCTTTGTATCTCTTGATTTACATATGACAAATCAGGATTTTTAACTATCAAATTCTGTCCTACTTGCAATTGTGTTGATGCAAGTTCATTATCATCTATTATCTCACTAAGTTTTATATTAAACTTATTTGCAATTCTAATTAATGTATCACCTTTTTGTACAGTATATTCAATATTATTCCCATTAAGTATCTTTAATTTTTGTCCTATCCTAATTTTACCGTCTTT
This sequence comes from uncultured Fusobacteriaceae bacterium, assembly GCA_964517235.1. Lineage (GTDB taxonomy): Bacteria > Fusobacteriota > Fusobacteriia > Fusobacteriales > Fusobacteriaceae > CAZFBB01. The sequence goes on along the minus strand of CAZFBB010000105.1, from coordinate 8,606 downwards.
TACCGATGGGTTATTGGCAATAAGCACATTAATATCTACACCTATTTTATTACTTATTTTGTATAAAGAATCACCCTTTTGTACAACGTAATAATCTATCCTATTTTCACCATCAAGTTTTTGGCTTTTACTTAGACTAATATTATAGTTCTTTTCAAAAATTTGAAAGTCACTATCATCTAATATTTCTACTCCTGCATCTAAACCACTTTCTGCAATAATAGCATCAAAATCTTCAAAACTATCTGTTGCTACTACTTCTTTATTAGAAAGTTTTCTTATAGTAAACAAACTGCCTCCAATTATAAGAAGTATTGTGGCTCCAAGTACTATGCCTATACGGAGCTTCATCTTATTAAACATTACTTCCTTTTCCTCCCTTTAAATAACGCTCAATCAACTCTTTATTGGTCTTACATTGCTTAATAGTATCTATAAGCTCTTTTGATGCAGTAGCTTTATCTTTTTTAACTAGGTATCTTCTGATACTCCAAATTGCATCAAGAGTTCTTTTTTCAATAAGTAGTTCTTCTTTTCTTGTTCCAGATTTTTGAATATCTATAGCTGGATAAATACGAAGCTCTGCAAGCCCTCGATCAAGATGTAAATCCATATTTCCTGTTCCCTTAAATTCTTCGTAGATAACATCATCCATACGACTACCTGTATCTACAAGTGCTGTTGCCACTATGGTTAATGAACCGCCATCTTTAATATTTCTAGCACTTCCAAAGAATTTTTTTGGTTGATATAAAGCTACTGGATCTATACCACCAGAAATCAACTTTCCACTACTAGGCATTACTATATTATACGCTCTAGCTAGTCTAGTTAAACTATCCATAAGAATAAACACATCTTTTCCATCTTCAACCAATCTTCTAGCTTTTTCAAGTATTTCTTCTGTAACTTTTACATGATTACGGGGATCTTCATCAAAGGTAGAAGCAAAAACTTTTGCTCCGTGAACATTTTCTTTGATATCTGTTACTTCTTCTGGTCTTTCATCAATGAGCAATATCCACACTTCAATATCATCATTATTTTGAATTATATTATTAGCAATTTGGCTAATAAGCATAGTCTTCCCTGCTTTAGGTGGTGCTACTATAAGACCTCTCTGACCAAGACCAATTGGTGCTATAAGATCTATCATTCTTCCCGCAACATTTTCCTTATCTGTTGTTTCTTGAACTACGTGTTCTGTAGGATAGTATGGTATAAGATCATCAAACAATACTCTCTTTTGAGTATATTCTAAACTTTTTCCATTAGCTAAAAGTAACATTTTCAACGCGTAGTTTTTTTCCTCTGGTGTAGGTGTTCTTATCTCTCCAAGTACTGTATCTCCAGTTCTTAATAAAAATTTTTTAATTTGAGAAGCAGACACATAAATGTCCCTGTCCAAACTAGTATTTCTTAAAAAACCATAACCATCTGGCAAAACTTCAAGTGTCCCGTATCCGATAATGTCTCCATCAATCAGAGCACTCTCACTTATTATTTTATAACAAAGTTCCTCTTTATTCAATAGTGAAATTTTTTCAATATTTAATTCTTTAGCTTTTTCCTTTAATTCCTTGACTTTTAACTGACTAATTTTTTCTGAATTTATCTTCAAAACTTTCCTCCCAATAATTTATCTTTTTATATATAAAATATACATAGCTATAACATATACTAAACCAATAAGGTATGAATCATAAGGTTTTTTCTTCTTATTAAATAGTATTCCAATAATAAAAATATTTAACAATACCAATGAAAACACTGCTGTTATTAAATGAAATTCATTTAATCTAGTAAATAAATTTCCCTTAATATAGAATAAATCTGTAATAAACAATATGGACAAATTAAACAAATTACTTCCTAATATATTTCCAGCAGCCATATCAAAACTTCCTAATCTAACACTTTGAATAGAAACAGTAAGTTCTGGTAATGATGTAGCAAGGGCAAGTAAAATTACACCAACAAAACTTTGACCTAATTCTATTCCCATAATAGGTGTTACCGCTATTCTATCTGCAGTATAACTAAGTGCTACTCCAACTCCTACGACAATTAGAGAATTTATTATAAACCCTCTTTTTGCTCGTTCAAAAGTCATCTCTACTTCTTTCTTTTCTTCTTGAAATTCAGCTACTATTTCATATGATGATTCATAATTTGCTATTAATTTCATTGATAATAAGTATAAAACAAAAATCAATACTGATATCCCGTGGAAGTTAAAGAAGTAGAAGTCAGGAAATGTATATCCAAGTACAAAAACCAAAGTAATTATAAATGAAAAAAATCCTGTTACTATATTCTTCATATGTACATTAGAAGAATATGATATCCCTTTTAATACAAATATATCTAATATAAATATAATAAAAACATTAAAAAGGTTGCTTCCAAAAACGTTAGAAACAGCCATTTCTGGATTTCCAAGTAAAGTACTACTAACGCTAGTTATAAGCTCTGGAAGAGAAGTAATAGATGCTAACATGACAAGCCCAATAAAAGATTTATCTAAGCCTTTCAAATCACCTATTGCATCTCCATAATCTCCAAGTTTCATTCCTGCTTTAATAATTATCCCTGCTAGTATTACAAATAACAGTAAGTATAACATTTACATTCTCCCCAATTCTAAATATGTTTTTATTCCAGCAATGAATCCCCTTGCATTAAATGGTTTACTAATAAAACCATCTGCTCCTGCATCAAAACTTTCTTTTTTATCTATAGCACTCAATTTTGCCGAAAACATAACTATGGGTATATCTATCATTTCTTCCTTTTCTCTCATTCTTCTGCATACTTCTACTCCATCTATCTTAGGCATCATAATATCTAAAATTACCAAATCTGGAACAACTTCCTCGATTACATCTAGAGCTTCTTGACCATCATATGCTTTTAATATTTCATACCCTTCATGTTCAAGCAGTACAGTAACTACTTCTACTACATCTATTTCATCGTCAACAATTAATATTTTTTTCATATTTCCTCCCAAATTATCTCAAATTATAATTTTTTAGTATAAAAGAGTTTTACTTCAAGTGGCTTTAAATGATATTCGAATTCTTGTGGTACAAATTCCATCTTATGACCTAAACTCAAATCTTTTATTTCTTCATTTTCTAATAATTTCCAAAAGTCTTTTATATAAACTTTTTCCCAATTATTTTCACTCATGTTAGCTATTACCATTATCTTTTCTGTTTTATCGAGAGACTCTTTAACAAAAGAAAATATATTATTATTAAAATCATATACATCAATTATGTTATCTTCACGAAGAATTTGATATCTTTCCTTCAAAGAGTTAACATATTTAATTTTATCTCTCAAATCATATTTTTTTTCTTCGAAATCATCTGGATTAGTTTTTACTACATCTATTCTTTTTTCAAATCCATATTCAAAACCTATAGTTATAGCAATACTAGAACAGAAATAAGCTTGTAATTGATAAGTATTAATTGCCTTCTCACCATTTCCAAAGTTTTCTTTTGCAAACCTTGCTGTATCGTGATTTTCTGGAAAAGTTAAAGAGGGATATAACCCCGCCCACTCTTTATAATCTTTTAGAAACCATTCTTTTTTATAATCCCACCACTTGTAACTATTCATAACAAAATCAAAACCTGATTCTGCTACTACTTTAAGTTCTTTTGGGGTACAACCAAGTGTTTCTCCCAAAAAAATAACTTCATTATGTTCTTTTTTTATATTTTTTATGATGTATATCCATAAATCTTTCGGCACATGATACGCAGCGTCACATCTAAAACCTCTTATTCCGAGAGCACAATAATTCTGTACCATTAATAACCAATATAACCACAAATTTTTTTTATCTTCAGAGTTCTCATTATCAACTTGTGCCAAATCTCCCCAAGTAACCCATTCTCCATTATTGTCAGCACCTGGATTTTTTATTTTCCCCTTTTCATCTTTCAAAAACCATTTTGGTTTTTCGCTTGTAAGTGGGTTATCTATGGCAGTATGATTTATTACTAAATCCATCATAACATTCATTCCGAAACTTTTTGTGTACTCACAAATCTCCCTTAAAAGTTCGTCACCTTTTTGTCTATTCTCTTTCAACCTAAAATCTGAATATTCTACTAAGTCTATTGGCCAACCTGTAACAAACATGGGATGATATTTATAGTAATCTTTTATTGCATAAGCAGATCCTGAAAAACCTGGAACATTGATTGGATTTATATAAATCCAATCAAAATTCATTTCTTTTGCCTCTTTTATATACTCTTTCCACTTTGACATATGTCCAATTAATTTGGGATACAAATTATAAACTCTTATTCCTTCCTTCATATAGTCCTCCTTATTAATAATAAGTTACACTAATTTACCATATAAAGTCCAAGTTTGTGCTCTATCTATTTCTACTTCTACAAACTGTCCCTCCAAACTCTTATCTCCTTCAAACAAAACTATTTTATTTGTCGAAGTTCTTGAGCTCATAACAGCGTTATTTTTTTTACTTACACCTTCTACAAATACTCTTACTTTTTTTCCTATATAACTCTCACTAATTTCTCTAGACACTTCATTTTGTACAGTAATTAGTTTTTGTAATCTCGCTTTTTTTATTTCATCTCCTATTTGGCCATCCATCTCAGCTGCTTTTGTACCCTGTCTTATTGAATACATAAACATAAATGAATTGTCAAACTTAATTCTTTTAACTACATCTAAAGTATCTTCAAAATCTTCTTCAGTTTCTTGAGGGAACCCCACTATAATATCGGCAGTTAATGCAACTCCCTCTATTTTTTCTTTTATTTTAGTAGCAAGATTTATATATTCTTCCTTAGTGTAGCCCCTATTCATAAGTTTTAGTATTCTGCTTGAGCCTGCTTGCAATGGCAGGTGCAATGATTTTGCTATTTTATCATATTTTGCAATTACATCTATTACTTCATCTGTAAAATCTCTAGGATGTGGAGAGATAAATCTAATTAAGAAATCTCCTTCTAACAGTGCAAGATTTTTAAGTAATTTTGCAAAGTTATCTCCATTATCAAAATCATTTCCATATGAATTAACATTTTGACCTAATAATAGTATTTCTTTATATCCCTTTCCAATATATACTTTTACTTCATCAACAATTTGTTCAAGTGGTACAGACCTTTCTCTTCCTCTAACATAAGGCACTATACAGTAAGTACAAAAATTATTACATCCATAAGTTATTGGAATAGAAGCAACATGCTTTGTTCCAAAATCTGCATCTATTCTCGGCGGTAGTTCATCCTCATTACCTGTGAAAATAACGTGTTTAAAATCACCTGTTTCAATTTGTTCTATTGCTTGAGGAATCTTTCCTATATTTTGATTTCCCATAACTATATCTATTTGCTTAAACTTTTTCGCCAGTTCTTCACCTTGCTCTTGCGCGAAACAACCAGTTACTCCAATTATCATTCCATTTTCTTTTTTATCCTTTATTCCTTTAAGTTCTCCTAGTTTACCATATATTTGCGTAGCTGCACCCTCTCTTACAGTACATGTATTTAAGAAAACTGCATCGGATTCATGTATATTATCAACAACTTCATATCCCATATTTTCAAGTAATTTTTTTATTTTTGCACTTTCATTTACATTCATTTGACAACCATAAGTTATAATAGTTGCTTTTTTTGACATATTTTTTCCTCCATAGTAGATTTTACAATAATTAGTCCTCACAATTATAACATATTAATTACTGTTTGACAATCATTTAGAACTCTTCTAAAAACCTTCATAAATATTTTTTAAAAAAATTAACATAAATATAAATCTCTTAAAAAATATGTTTACAGCTTTATAGATAATAGAAACTTTTCCTTTCTTTATTCTTGTAATAAATTTTGAATCATATTAAAATAAAGATAATAATCAAAAAACTAAAAAAATTTTATATGTTTTTGAGAAATTCGTTTAACCTCTTTGAAATAAAGGCTGTTTTACAAATTGAAAATATTCCATACAACTAAAATTTGTAACAATTTCTGAACTAATAAGTCTTATATTAGACTTAACCATATTTCTTTTAATTATTAGGTTCAAATCTTTAACATAGGTTTAATAAGTTCTTTTTAACCTTACACAATTTTTTATCTGAATTGTTTCGAGAAAATTTTCTCCTCTACTTAGAAGAGAGATGAATCGGAATGGTTTTAATCTTTAATTCCTATTTGGTAAGGAATATACTCTTCGATTATTTCTATTGTTGCCCTTCCAATTGTTAAAATTCCCAAAATTAGGATTATTAAAAAGGAAATTTCATAAACAAATACCTCAAAATCAAAAAATAACATCTGCTACAGTTAGTCAAGTACCAATAGGGGCTTATTTTGTTAGTATTACAACTGAATTTGAAAAAAATAATAAAAGTTCCAAGTAATAACAACATAGTTGCTTTAGATTTTCCAATGGAACTCTTTGTTACTTTTGAAAAGCAAAGAGCTAATTATCCAAAATTTTTCAAATTGTTAAAATCTAAACTTATTAAAATACAAAGAAAATTATAACTTATGGTAAAATTTTCAAATAATTAGTATAAACAAAAAACTAAAGTAGTAAAAATACACTATAAAATTAAAAACTCAAGACTTAATTTTTTACACAAACTATCTACCCAATTAGTTAATAAATACAATACTATTTCAATTGAAGACTTTAGCATGAAAGGCATGAATCAAGGATTAAAGTTAAGTAAAAGTATATCTGATAACAGTTGAGGAATGTTCACAACAATGCTTAAATACAAATCTGAACTAGTAGGAAAACAATTTGGAAAGATAGATAGATAGATAAATTATCCAACAAGTAAAACCTGTTCAATTTGTGGTAGAATAAAACAAAACCTAAAAATATCAGATAGAGTATATACTTGTAAATATTAGTCACTCAATAGATAGAGATTCGAATGCAAGTATCAAGATAAAAAATCAAGGTAAATAGTTATTAAAATATTAAATATAAGCATGGTAAGGCTTCCCCCTAGAGCATTATAGCAACCATTAGGTTGCTTTATCCAAAAAAGCTCCCTTAAAAAACTCCTTTAAATAAATTTAGTGTAGGGAGTATGTCACTTAAATATCTCTCCGGCTTCTTTATACCAAAGTAAAAGATCCATGTGATCCATAGGTATACCAACTTTTTTAGTATATTTACGCAGTTTAACTTCCATTTCTTTATATTTTTTTGGAGTAATAGTTTTAGGTATTTCTTTTATTACTCCTAATTTTTTCATGTTTCTAAGTATGTGCCTGTCTAATATGGCCAAATCATCTCCAAAACCAACATTTCTAAGAAAATGACTAGCTTCTTTAAAACTCATTCCCCTTATATTTTTTACTATCCATTCCCTTTTATCCTCTACTTTTTTTATTCCTTCAAAAAACTCTTTTGTAATTATCTCACCTTTTTCATTAGTCATTTGATTACGGAGTCTTACAAGATTATCTGCTTTATTATTTTTAAATCTTACTGTATTTAGATATTCTGATATTTCTTCCTTCTCTCCATACCACAAAAGCTTATTTTCATTAAGAGTTTCTATTGCCGCCCATGCATTTAATGCTTTTGACTGAGGAGTCAATATACAAAATGAAAGTTCCATATGTATGCTTTTATTATTTCCCTTAATCCAAACGTCCCTAAAATAGTCCAATCTTTCTTCTATACTATTTTCTATCTTATCATAAACTTCTTTTAACTCATCAAAATACATTTTATCACCTCAACATATATTACTATTTTTGTGTAGTTTTTTCAATTTAACTTTTTTTGTTTATATATATTTTTTTAAAGAATCTTTAAATATTCTTTGTAAGAAAATAAAGCTATAAGCTCTAAGAAAAAACTTAATCTATATCCAAAATTCAATTTCAAATTTTCAATTAACTAAAATAGATTCTAGTAAATTATATTAAATAAAATTTCCATAGTTATCAAACTTAGTATTTGTATTTTTAATGTATCTATTACTCTCTCATCTTTTTTATACCAACTAACTACAAACATACTTATTAATACACGAATAATAAAATCTTCAAATTCATCTATTACATTACCATAATAGTTAGACAGCTTAATTATATTTAATTATCTTTAAAAGAAATTTCGATTTTATTTTTATTATTGTTATGCATAACAATCAAATTAATATAGCTACTTTTTTATATTTAACCATTTTTTTACTGAATCTCTAATCGCATTAGATATCTCATTACCTCCTTTATCTAGTAACTATATTATATCCTTTTACCTTTATTCATTCTATTTTTTTTTAAATATTTTAGATTTTTTTATAATTTTGATGAAAGATACTTATTTCTACATAATAAGCTGTTGTATATGTATAATTAACTTGGTTGTATTATATTTGCTGTTGGTGACAATTTAATACTATTTTTTTTATTAATAATCCCTTAAAAATTTTTATTTAGTTCACTTATAAGGAATAATGAATATCCTCTAGTAGATATTGTTAACTTTCTAATATAAAAAAGAGACCTTTAAGATCTCTTACTTCTCTATACCCTTTAATTTCCTTTATCATATGGTTTACCTGATGC
>CAZFBB010000104.1:0-10948 GCA_964517235.1 uncultured Fusobacteriaceae bacterium | reverse complement strand
AAACTAGAAAGCAGATTGAAGCCAAATGAAGAAGTTATTAACTCTAAGGTTATGGTAAATAAAGGTTTTGATAAAGTAATAATAGAGAGAGACCCTGTAAGTAAGGAAGTGAAAAAGGTTACGATAGTAGAAGTGAAACAGAAATATGGAGCTCCGGGAATTAGATTCATCATTAAAAATACTAAATAGAGTACTATATTTATGATGTTATATATTTAATAGAGTCATTAAAATATGAAGAAGGCAAATGAAAGCGAGTTTAGAAATTTCCTTAGTAAGTTTAAGAAACTTTTTAGGAGGTGTTTTGGTAGTTTAAAAAGTAGAATTAAGAGAACCAAAAATAACATTAAAAGAAGAAGCTTGATAATAGAAAAATTCTTATAGGTAGAGGGGCTAAATTTATGAGGAATAGTAAAAAACATATATTTAAAAATTGAAGAGCTGAAAATTATTCAATTGTAAAGTCGTATTGATTATCAAAAATAAATATTTTTTTATGGTGAATTATGTAAATAAAGAGGATAGATTTAAATTTGTCTTTTATAAGTTAAATAATTATTTTTAGGTATGAGTGGTTTCCGTAGGCTAAGCACCAACCTAAATTGTTACTTTTATGTAAAAATTTTTATAGAATATAAAAGTAAAGGGTATGATATAATAATATATAAATATAAAGTGAGGTGGGAAAAGATGATAATTGATATGCATATGCACAGTATAGCTAGTGATGGAACATTTACACCTAGCGAAATAGTAAAAGTTGCAAAGGAGAGGGGACTTGAAAGGATATCTATAACAGATCATGATACTATTGACGGAATTGAGGAAGCTATTTTAAAAGGGGAAGAACTGGGAGTAGAAGTTATATCTGGCATTGAATTTTCCACAGAATTTGATGGAAGAGAAGTACATATATTAGGTTATATGTTTGATATAAAAAATAAAAAATTGATAGATAGATTGGAAAAATTAAAAAAGGATAGGGAAATTAGAACGAAATTAATATTGGAGAAACTAGCAAAAAAAAAGTTATATATTACTATGGAGGAACTTCTAGAAGAAGTAGAAGGTAATATTATAAGTAGAACACATATAGCTAATGTAATGATGAAAAAAGGATACGTATATAGTAAGAGTGAAGCTTTTCAAGTATATTTGAGACCTAATGGAGTTGCATATATACCTAGAAAAAACTTGAGTCCCTTCGATGCTGTAAGATTAATAAAGGAAAGCGGTGGTTTAGCTAGTTTGGCTCATCCTATGCTTATTGGTTTAGGATTTGAAAAATTTGAAAAATTTTTGGACATGCTAATAAAAGAAGGGTTGGATGCTGTAGAGGTATATTATCCTACTATGGATGAAAAAGATATGAGATATTATAAAAATGAATGCATGAAAAGAAAACTTGATTTTACAGGTGGTTCGGATTTTCATGGACTAAATAGACCTGAAAGTTTTATAGGTAAATGTGGAATAAATCAAAAAGAATATGAAAAATTTGTAGAAAGATTGAAATAACTGTATAAAGGGACGAATGATGAATAAGGAGGAGAAATGCTAGAAATATTTGAGGTTATTGATTCAACTAATGATTATTTGAAGAGGAAAAAGGAGAAAAAAAATTATGATGCAGTTTTGGCTCATATGCAAAATAAAGGAAGGGGGAGAAGCGGAAGAGTTTGGCTTTCTAGTAGAGAGATGCTAATGTTTTCCATAGTAATCAAAGAAGATAAGAATATATCTATGATGGAGTATTTGAAACTTCCTTTAGTAATAGGAGGAGCTTTGTTACATACACTTAAAAATATTGAAGAACTTCCTTTTAAGTTTAAATGGACAAATGATATCTACCTCTATGATAAAAAACTTAGTGGGATATTAGTAGAAAAAGTTAATGATGAATTTATTGTAGGTGTGGGACTTAATCTAAACCATGAAGATTTTGGTGATTTGAGTGAGATAGCTACAAGTATGTATATACATAGTAATAGGAAATATAATAAGGTAGAAGTAGCTAATAAAATTATTGAAAATATTAAGCTGTATGTAAATAATTTTTATAGGGGCTTGTGGCTTGAAATATTAGGTGAAATTAATTTGGACAATTATTTAGATGGAAAGAAGATTGAGTTTTATTCAAGTGGTAAAATATATAAAGGTATAGGTAAAAAAATAGATAAAGAAGGAGATATGGTTTTTGAAGTAGAAGGGGGAGAAATAATGAAATTTAAAGTAGGAGAAGCTTCTACTCAAAAACCCGAACTTTTAGTTTAATATAGATTTAATTTACATAACTTTTACAGAAACTTTATTTTCCTTTAACATAAAATTTATATAATTCTTTTGTAGAAAATAAAAGGAGGATTAAAATGAAGAAAATAGTTTTAATATGTATGTTAGGATTAATAGGATTTATAGCTGTAAATGAAAAGAGTTATGCTTTATTTGGATTTGGTAAAAAAAATAAAAATCAGGTAATTCAACTAAAAGGTTCAGATACTATATTAAATGTTTCTCAAGCAGTAGCAGAAGAGTTTATGAAGGAAAATAAGGGAGCCAGAATAGCAGTAACTGGTGGTGGTTCTGGGACTGGTATAGCAGCAATAATAAATAGAACAATAGATATTGCTATGGCAAGTAGAGAGATGAAATCTAGTGAATTTGATAAAGCAAGAGAAGCTGGACTTGATATAGAAGAAATTACTATTGGATATGATGGAATCACTGTTGTAGTAAATAATAATAATCTAGTTAAAGATTTGTCTTTAGAAGAAATTAGAGCAATATTCATTGGTGAAATAACTAATTGGAAGGAAGTTGGTGGAGAAGACAGAGAAATTATAGTATTATCGAGAGATTCGTCATCTGGTACTCATGCTTACTTTAAAGAAGAAGTACTAAGAAAAGGTAATAAAAAAGCAACTGATGAATATTCTTCAAAAGCATTATTTTTACCTTCTAATGAAGCTTTGAAACAAGAAGTAAGAGAAAGTAAGGGAGCAATTGCTTATATTGGTATGGGTTATATGGATAATACAGTGCACTCAGTGAAAGTGGAGGGTGTAGAAGCAAGTTTTGATAAGGTAGCGAGTAAAGAATATCCAATAGCAAGAGGTGTATATTGGTATGTTCAAAAAGATACCAAAGAAAATACAAAAAAATTAATTGATTTCATTCTTTCTACTAAAGGACAAGAAATAGTTAAAAGAGAAGGATTTGTTCCTGTCAATTAACTTCTTTAGTATTATGAAGATTAAAATATGTTTTCAATTATGGATAAATTATTTTGATGGGATTTTTTTAAATAAAACAGTCAATTATTAATTTATATATTTAAAAATTTTGGTAATCAAAACATAAGTATTTTCGGAAAAGATTATATTTTATATTGGGATTAGTTTTATAATTTGTTGATAGATTATTGATTTATTAGAGAATTAATATTTTTATATAAAATTAAATATTGTATACAAAATTAAAAAATGAGCTCTAGGCTCATTTTTTAATTTAGGAAATGATGTGTTATGTTTGAAAACTATACTATCTAGTTTATTAAACAAATCTAGGGTGGGGACTTGATTCCCCGTGGGTTGTTTTGATGAAAAAATTTACTTACAAAGAGATTATAATACCTTTTTTTGGATTTTTTGTGAACATAAAAAATAATATTTGTTATAAGAAAAATCAAAGGTCTTTTTGAAATTTAATTTAGGTGATATAATAAAAGAACTTGTATAGACAATGGAGGAAATATGGAAAAAGTAGTAGTTGGGATGAGTGGCGGAATAGATAGTTCTATGGTGGCTTATTTACTAAAAGAAGAAGGATATGAAGTAATAGGAATAACTTTAAAACATTTGGGTGAAGATTATGATAATGAAAGTAATACTAAAACATGTTGTTCATTAGATGATATCTATGATGCCAAAAGTGCTTGTTTTCATATAGGAATACCACATTATGTAATAGATGTTAGTGAAGATTTTGAAAGGGAAGTTATAAATTATTTTGTAAATGAATATGACAAGGGGAGAACTCCTAGTCCCTGTGTGGTTTGTGATGAGAAGATAAAAATAGAAAAACTAATAAATATAGCTGATAAATTTGGGGCAAAATATATTGCTACAGGACATTATGCAGGTAGAAGAATGTGTGAAGAATTAGGGGTTGAATTGTTATCTAATGCAGAAGATGTAAAAAAAGATCAAACATATATGCTCTATAGGTTAAAAGAGGACATAGTAAAAAGAATGTTATTTCCCTTGGAAAAGTTTAGAAAAGAAAAAGTAAGGGAGATGGCCAAAAAAGTAGGGATTGGTACTCATGATAAAAAGGATAGCCAAGGAATATGTTTTGCACCTGAAGGTTATGTAGAATTTTTGAAAAATAAATTAGCATTTAAGATTAAAAAAGGTGATTTTGTAGATAGAAAAGAAAAATTTATGGGAAAACATAATGGATATCAACTTTATACTATAGGACAAAGAAGGGGGTTAGGATTAAAATTGCCTCGTGCATATTTTATAGTAGATATTATTCCTGAAAAAAATCAAATAATTCTGGGAGAATTTGAAGAGTTAGCTAGGGTAGAAGTTGAGTTGGTAGATATAAAATTTATAGTCCCCATAGAAAAAGTTTTGGATAAAGATTTGATTGCCAAAGCAAGGTTCAGCAGTAAAGGAGCTTTGGGGAGATTAAAAATATATAATGGTAAAATTTATTTTGTATACAAAAGTGAAAATAAAGAATGTGCTCCAGGTCAACATATGGTTATTTATTATCAAAATAAAGTAGTAGGTGGAGGAGTAATTAATAAATAGAAGATTTGAAGTAGTTCTTTTTGTATAAGGAGATGAAGATGAATATAATAGTAGTTGCTTGTGCAGGTGGAGGTACATCAAGTTTACTTTGTACAAAAATAAAGAAAGAAGCTGAGGACAAAGGTAGAATTTGTGGGTATGAGGGAATATTAGAATTTAAAGATAGAAATAAATTTGATGAATATAGAGAAAAAGGAGTGGAGTTGTTAGTAAGGGAGGAATAGGATGAAAATAGTAGTAATTGCTTGTGCGGGAGGGGCTACATCTAGTTTGTTATGTTCAAAAGTTAGAAAAGTTGCTATGGAAAATGGTTATAGTTGTGAATTTGATTTTGCTCAAATTTTAGATAATGCTAATATGATAAAAAAATTGGAAGAAAGTGGATTAGATTTGTTAATTCTCTATGGTGGAGCAGCTCTTTTTACTAAAAATTCATTTTCAGATGAAAAATTATCCCTTATAAAAATGGCTATGATAGCACCTCAAATGAGGCATATGATGGGAGAAGTAGAGAAAGAATGTAGAAGATTGTCTATACCAGTAAGTGCAATTTCAATGGAAGATTTTGGTATGATGAAAAGTGATAAAATATTTAAGCAAATAAAGGAATGTTTGAATTTGTAGGGAGTTTTTTTTGTGAATTAGTATAAGTGTTTGTAAAGGTGGATTTATATATAGTTATTTTTTAATAAATTATAAAAGAAGTAGAATTGAGAGAAATAGAATGTATATGTATCACTAGTATATATAAAATATAAGTAAATTATATAAAAATATAAGAATAAATTTTATATAATAAAATTTATAAAAATAATATTATTGGAGAAATATTTATTTTTTTAAACTTTCAATTAGAACTAAAATTAAAATACAAATACTAACATCTTTTATGGTTCAGTAGTAGAAAATAAAGTTATACTTTTATTTTCTTCCCTTGCTTTAAATGAAACAATAAGTTTAGATTTTTTGAAAAAGTTTATGTTTTAGAGTAAAATTTAGATTTTCTTATAAATTGATAGTTATAAGAAAATGACTTTGTTTATGTGAAGTATATTTAGTTAAAATAAAGAGTAAAAATATTGAAAAACTTACAAAATTTTGGAATGGACTCTTCCTTTTATTTGTTTGTGTTAATTATATAAAAATGATAAAATACAATGAAAGAAAAGATATGCGGAGGAAACTATGGATTTGAGGAGATATATTGATAAGGAGTTGACAAAAGTAGAAGCTTTTGAACTAACAAAGTTGAGAGGAAAGGACTTAGTTAACTTGTTTGCAGTAGCAAATGAAACAAGAGAAAAATATTGTGGAAATAGGCTTCCTTATTGTACTATAACAAATGCAAAATCAGGTAGATGCAGTGAAAATTGTAGATTTTGTGCCCAGTCAGCTCATTACAAAACTAATATAGAAGAATATGGAATAAAAGATAGAGAAATTTTAACAAAGGAGTATGAAGTATGTGAGGAATATGGTTCTTCGCAATTTGGTTTTGTAGCAAGTGGAAAGGGTGTAAATAAAGGAAGTAGAGAATTTGAAAGACTAAAGGAATTTCTTATTGATGCAAAAAAAAGTGGAAGTAAAGTAGAAGTATGTGCAAGTATTGGTCTTATGACAAAAGAGGAACTTTTAGAACTAAAAGAGTTGGGTTTAGTGAGGTTACACCACAATTTACAGACGTCTGAAAATGCTTATGAAAAAATAGTTGCAACAACTCATGATTATAGAAGTAAAATAGAAACTATAAAAAATGCCAAAAAAGCAGGGTTGGAAACTTGTTGTGGTGGTATTATAGGAATGGGTGAAAGTTGGAAAGACAGGATAGATATGGCTTTTACCTTAAAAGAACTTAATGTAGATGGTATACCACTTAATATACTTAATCCTATACCAGGTACTCCAATGGAGAAAAGGTCTTTGCTTAATCCAGAAGATTATTTGAAAACTATAGCTATATATAGACTTATATTTAAAAATAAGACTATAAAAGTTGCTGCGGGTAGAGAAAATATTTTAAAGGATTTTATGGGAAGTGCTTTTATGGCAGGAGCAAATTCATTGTTTATAGGAGGATATCTAACTAGAGCAGGAAGGTCGGTAGAGGAAGATCTTAAGTTTATAGGGGATATTAAACGTATGTGGGGAGTAGAAAAAGAGTAAAAAAGGCAGAGTTTTGTTAAATTCTAAAAAGGAATGATAAGGTGAAATTTATAAAAGAGGAACTATTAAAATTAAAGGAAGAAAATCTCTTTAGAGAGATAAAAAATATAGATAAAATAGAGGGAAAGTTTGTATATATAAATAATAAAAAATATTTAGATTTTTCTTCAAGTAATTATCTTGGTCTTCGAGACAATGAAGACATTAAAGAGGAAGTAATAAAAGCAGTAGAAAAATATGGTTTTGGTAGTGGAGCAAGTAGGCTTGTAGTTGGCACAAATGAACTATACGATAAATTAGAAAAGTTAATGAGTAAAATTAAAAAACAGGAAAAAACTCTTTTTTTTAATAGTGGTTATGATGCAAACTTAGGTGTTATAAATACATTATTTGGAAAAAATGATATTATATTTTGTGATAAGTTAAATCATGCAAGTATCTATGATGGTATATTTATGAGTGGAGCCAAATTAGTAAGATATAAACATAATAATATGAAGGATTTGGAAAAAAAACTACTTAAATATAGGAAAGAATATAAAAATTCACTAATAATAACCGACACTATCTTTAGTATGGATGGAGATAGGGCAAATTTGATAAAATTGGTAGATTTGAAAAAGAGTTTTGATTCTATTCTTATGATAGATGAAGCACATGGTGGAGGTATAATTGGGGAAAATGGTGGTGGATTAGCTCAAGAAAAAGGAGTTTTGGAAGAAATTGACATTAATATGGGAACTTTTAGTAAAGCTTATGGTGGTCAAGGAGCTTATGTTAGTAGTAAAAGGGATATAATAGATTATCTTATTAATAAGTGTAGAAGCCTTATTTATACAACTTCGTTGCCTCCAAGTGTAGTAGCTGGAAATATAAAAGCTGTTCAAATGGGGGAGAAGGATAGTTTTAGGAGACAAAAGGTAGAAGAAAATAGCAAATATCTGAGAAAAGAATTGGCAAAAAAAGGATATAATATAGGAGAAAGTACTAGTCATATTATACCCATAATTTTAGATTCTAATGATGAAGCTGTAGAAAAAAGTAGAGGGTTATTTGCTAAAGGAATAATATTGCCAGCAATAAGAAAACCTACAGTTATTGAGCCACGTCTTAGAATATCTCTTGGGTATTTGATAGAAAAAGAAGATATAGATAAAATTTTAGAGTTGTTGTAGAGAAAGAGGAGTTTTATGAAATTAGTCGATACACATTGCCATATATATGGAGAAAAATATAGAGAAGATTTAGATGAAGTCCTTGAAAGAGCAGAAGAAAAATTAGAATTTATGGTTGATATTGGTTATGATATGGAGAGTTCTAAGATTAGCGTAGAAATGGCAAATAAATATCCATTTATTTATGCAACTGTCGGATTTCATCCTACAGATATTGACGGGTACAATGAAGAAGCTGAAAAGGAGTTGTTGAATCTTGCTCAAAATCCAAAAGTTTTAGCAATTGGAGAGATTGGTCTTGATTATCATTGGATGAAAGCTGAAAAGGAAGTGCAAAAGGAAATATTTAGAAAGCAAATGGAATTAGCGAAAAAAGTAGGCAAACCAGTTGTTATACATACAAGAGATGCAATGGAAGATACTATATCGATACTGGATGAATACAAAGATGTAGAAGGAATTATTCACTGTTATCCAGGAAGCTTTGAAAGTGCGCAAAAAGTTATGGATAGATATTATTTTGGAATTAATGGAGTAATAACTTTTAAAAACAATAAAAAAACAAAAGAAACAGTTGCTAAGTTGCCATTAGAAAGAATAATATTAGAGACAGATGCACCTTATTTGACACCTATGCCATATAGAGGTAAAAGAAATGAACCAGCTCATGTTTATTATGTTGCAAAAGAAATTGCAGAAATAAAAGGTGTAGGAATAGAAGAAGTAATTAAAATAACTAGTGAAAATGCAAAAAAAGCTTACAAGATGGTGTAGAAATGATGAAAAAAGTAGTATGTCCTCTTTGTAAAGAGGAATTTGAAAGAGACAATAAAAAATTTGTATGTAATAAAAATCATAGTTTTGATATGGCTAAACAGGGGTACCTGAATCTACATATAAAGAGAAAGAGTAAAAATCCTGGAGATGACAAAAATATGGTTATTGCTAGAAGAGATTTTCTTAATAGGGGATTTTACCAAGAGATTTCTCAAGGGATAAATGATTTGTTATTAAAATATATGAAGCCAAAAATGACTTTGCTCGATATAGGGTGTGGAGAGGGATACTATACAAAAAAAGCTTATGATAGATTAGGGAGAGAAGGAGTAGAAGTAGACTTCTATGGGCTAGACATATCAAAAGAGGCAGTTTTGCAAGGAGCTAAAAGTTATAAAGGTATAAACTGGTTGGTAGCAAGTGCTAGTGAAATGCCTTTTAAAGAAAGGACTTTTGATGTAGAAATAGCTATGTTTACTAAGATTTTTGGAAATGAATATGCTAGAGTATTGAAAGAAGATGGAATACTTATAATAGTAACTCCAAATAGAAATCATCTGTTGGATATAAAGGAAGTAGTATACGACAAAGTCAAATTTGAATCATATAATCCTATAACTGATTTGGAAGGAAAATTTGAACATTTAGAGCATATTAATATAGACTATAAAAAAACGGTGGTAGGAAAAGAAAATATAATGAATTTGTTTAATATGACACCTTATAGGTGGCGTAGTCCTAGAGAAGGTGTTGAAAGGTTAGAGAATTTGAATTTGTTGGAGATAAGAGTTGATATAAATATAGATGTTTATAGATTGAAAAAAGAAGGTTAGTATGGAATTAAAAGGACTTGGAAATGATATAATAGAAATTGAAAGGATAGAAAAGGCACTTCTTAGAACGAAATCTTTTAAAGAAAAGGTATATACCAAAAAAGAAATTGAATATGCAGAGAAAAAAAATAAAAAATACGAAACTTTTGCGGGGAAATTTGCTGCTAAAGAAGCTATTGCAAAGGCTTTTGGAACAGGTGTAAGAGATTTTTCATTGATAGATATAGAAATACTTAATGATTCAGAAGGAAAACCATATGTTGTATTAAAAGAATCTTTGAAGGAAAAATATCAAGATTATAAAATAGAAATAAGCATATCCCACTCAAAAACTTGTGCTATAGCTACTGCTATTCTGATAAAAAAGTAGAAGGAAATAGAAAAAAATGTCGAAATTTATAAGAGGGGTAGATTTGAAAAAGGTTTTTTTATGTGCTATACTTATTTCGGAGATAAATTAAGGAGGGAGCTCTATGGAAGATAGATATTTATTAGGAGAATTAGATGATAAAATTTTTATAAAATTTGTTGGAAATGCAACAATGAAAAACTCAAAAACATTAGAAGATTTGTTTGATAAGATTTTTGAAGGGAAAGAAAAAGAAATTATTATAGATTTTAAAGAGTGTAACTACATGGATAGTACTATGTTGGGATTTATAGCCAAAATAGCCATTAAACTTAAAAAAGCGTGGAATAAGCATATTTATGAGATTAATGCTTCCAATATGGTAAAAACAAGTCTTAAGTCTACAGGTGTCTTTGATTTATTAAAACATTTAGATGAACAACAAGATAATTTAGAGTTAAAAGAAGTAGAAGTAAAAGATTTTGAGGATAAAAATGAAAAAGCTAAACATATATTAGATACTCATAAAACTTTAATGAGTTTATCTGATGAAAATGCAAAAATATTTAAAAATGTAGTTGAATTATTAGAAAAAGATGTTAACAAATAAAATAGTTCTTTTATGAGCTGTTTTTTTATAGGTAAATATATTTTAGACTTTTGAATTTGTTGACTTCGTTTAAAATACCAGTAAAAACTGAATATTTTTAAGAAAAAGGTGTTGACATAGAGAAAGGAATATGATAGTATTATTCTTGTCCAAGGGAAACTGAAGGCAAACAATAATGGAGAAGTGGCAGAGCTGGCCGAATGCGCTCCCCTGCTAAGGGA
>CAZFBB010000103.1:0-11020 GCA_964517235.1 uncultured Fusobacteriaceae bacterium | reverse complement strand
AAATACTTAGTCAATTTGAAATTGGAGACTTTAGATTTAATGAAATTTCTTCTACCCTCTCAACTTCCGTACGAATATATAACTTTGAAGATTTTGAAAAATTTCTCAAATACGACATTGACTACTTAAATATCGAAAAAATGTCTATAATATTTTTAACAATAAATAATTTTTTTCAATTAACTGATACTTATGGTGATAATAAAGGAAGTTATTTGTTAATTAAAGTAATTGAATTAATTAGAAGTATTATTCGGTCAACAGATGTAATATTTTCTTACAATAGAAATTCATATATAATTTTATTTAAAGGTGTGTCAATTGGAGAAACTGTTAAAATTGGAAGAAAAATTAAAAATACAATTGATGAAGATAAAATTATCCAAGAATCAGAAAAACTTTTATCTACCAAGATAATTGTAAAAGAGTTTTCAGTAGAAAATGAAAAGTTTAATATAGATGAGATTTTGGCAATAGCTGAAGAAGTTTTAGATTATGACCCTGACAATAAGCATAATTATTTTGAATTATAGGTGGTTTTATATGGTAAAATATATTTTAATTGTTATTTTAATTGTCTTTAACCTGTCCTGTACAAGAGGTTCTATAAAAGATACTCAAATTTTACCTTCTTCAAATGTAACTAGCAAAAGTTTTAATGTAAAAGGAGATACGTATCGAATAAGAATTATTGTATCTGGAAATATTAAAGAAGGTCAAGTATCTATAATACTTGTTGATAGTAATAATAACTTTATTATTAATGAAGTTTTGCAAGAGAGATTTAAATTTTCTCGTGTGGTGAATAATCCTTCAAAAGGCGAATGGTTTTTGAGAGGAAAATTTGAAAATGGAAAAGGTACTTACAAAGTAAAAGTTATATTAGAGTAAAAAGAGGTTGACACAAAAGAGCTCACTGAAAAAGTCTAAAAATTTCAATTTTTCATAATTTAGATAGGTTATAATCCAATAAAATTAATGGAGTAAATTTTGAAATTTTCAAAACAGGACTTTTTCAGTGCTCTCAACGTAAAATTTTTTAATTGTCTTTAACCTAAGCTAATCTTTTGAGTCAACTACTTTTAAAGTGGAGACAAACTAAATAACTTACTTGAATTAAAAAGTCTTCTTTATAGTTTAGATTTATAATTATTCCAAATAAAAATTCACATAAGTAGACAGTTGCGTATCTGTTATTAAATCAATTCTATTTAGACCTTTTTTTCCTATAATAAAATTCTTAGCTTTAGTACTAGAGCCTATATAGGAACCATTTAGATACCAATAATACTCCTTTACATCTTCTACTCCTATTGCTTCCACCACTAATTTATCTTCCTTAATATTATTCATTTTAATCTTCATAAAATTTTGAGGATATAAAAATTGAAAATCTTTTTTCTCTTCAATTCTCTTAATATTATTAGGTTTATATCCTCTAAGATTTAAATAATACTTTACATTACTAGGATAATTGTTAATTAATACCTTTTCATATTGACCAAGAATCCAATTTCTGCTATCTACCTCAATATTGTTCTTGTTTATGAAAATTTCTTCTTCATAGGGATCATATGAAAGATTAGCACCTACTGGCATGAGAGTATATTGAGTATTAACATATTTGCTACGATAGCCATTATTATTAACAAAAACTTCTTCTAAATTTTCACCTTCAATTTGCCCATTTATTGTACTTATCCTATCCATAATGTCAAATAACATTGGTGCAGAAGCACTAACTCCCTTTAATATGTTGCTAGAGCTATTGTCAACATTACCATTCCATACAACAATAGTATATTGACTATTACTACCAACAGCCCAAGAATCTCTTTCTCCAAAGGAAGTACCTGTTTTCCAATAAAATTCATAAGAGTTATCTGTATATTCCCAATTTTTATTTGTTCTTTGAACTCCCTTTAATATATCAAGGGTTAGTGAACTAGCTCCCTTTGAATAAAGTCTTTTTACTTTAGATTCCTGTCCTTCTAATACCTTTAAATCTTTATGATAACCTAAGTTAGCCAAAGTGACGTACATATTTACCAATTCAAGTGGGCTGACTTCTATAGTTCCCAAAATTATTCCTAAACTATAATCTTCAGCATCTCTTAAATTCTTAATTCCATATTCTTTCATTAATTTGTAAAATTCTCTATAGCCAACTTTTTCTAAAAGTTTTACCATAGGAATATTTAGAGACTTTTGGAGAGCTTCTTTTGCACTTACAAGTCCCCTATATTGCCTATCACTATTAACAGGATTAAAGTTTCCAAAATGACTTGGTATATCTTCTAAGAGGGATAATTGACTTATTACTCCCTTGTCAAAGGCTAGATTATATAAAAATGGTTTAAGTGTAGAACCACTACTTCTTTGTATCCTATTTGTATCTATTCTTCTTCCGTGTTTCTCTTCATAATCACCAGTATAATAGGCTAATATTTCACCAGTACTTGTATCAACTACAATAACTCCAGTATTATATACTCCAAAATTTTCAAAGGTATTTTTATAGTATGAGTATGTATTACCAACGATTTTTTGTATAGCATAATCAAGAGTAGTCTTTATAATATCTTCATTGGTAAAAGTAAGAGCATAATCAGAAAAATGAAAAGCTCTTTGAGGAAGAGAATAAAGTTTTTCTGGTAAAGGTTCATTTATTGAAAGAATATAATCTTCTTCACTTAATTTATTAGCTTTATACAAATCCTTCAATAGATTATTCCTTTTTTCCAGAAACCTTTCTCTGTTTTTTTCTGCATGTAAAAGACTTGGAGCATTTGGAAGTATAGCTAAAGTGGCAGACTCAGCCCAAGTTAGCTCATTGACTACTTTATTAAAATATCTAAGACTTGCAGTTCTATATCCCCTTACATTTCCACCATAGGGACAATGATTTAAGTAAATTGATAAAATCTCATCTTTTGTATATTTATAATCTATCTGAAAAGCATAGATAGCTTCAAGAAATTTATTAAAATAACTTCTCTTTCCCCTACGAAATATTCTTACATTTTGCATAGTGATAGTACTAGCTCCACTAGTGATTTTTTTATTCTTTACATTTAAGTAAAGAGCTCTTATTACAGCTTTAAAATCTACACCATTATGCCTATAAAAATTTTTATCTTCAAAGAAGATAACACTATCTTTTAATTTATCTGGAATTTTTTCATTAATAAGTGGTAGTATAAATTGTTCATTTTCATTTAAATATATTCTTAGTATCTCTCCATTTCTATCATAAACTACCTTTGAATAATCTTGAGAATTAAAAAAATCAAAAGGTAGCATGAGGAGTTTTAGTGTTATTAATATAAGTACTATTAAAATTATTAATATTTTTCTCTTCATAACTACCTTACCTTTATTTAATTATAACTTTATTTCCCCTTAAACTTGCACCAACTTCATTAGTGTACATTCCCTCTAATACTGCTCCTGGCATATAAAATTCTCCTGTAGTAACACTATTTAACTTTACTACAAAATTAACTTCACTTCCATAATACCAATCAAAAAACCATACAATCTTGTCATCTCTAATATCCACATTAGTATAATTTTGTTTATAATTTAGTTTTTCTTCTAACCACTCAGGATATTTGTAATTTGAAATTCTTTGGTTTTCTACCTCTAACCCACTAGGAAGGTTTTGATATAGAGCCATATTAGTATAGTTAAATCTTCTGCCTTTATTTAATCTATAAACAACCCAAATATCTTCCCCTTGAAGAATATTATTAAAATTATCAAGTTTATTACCTAATCTATCATAATAATCTGCACTTAATTTTATTCCTTTTGCAAATTCTATTTGATCCTCATTTCTCATTTTCCCACTGAAATTATAACTGAAATATAATTTTTCATTGGAACTATTAGTAATTTTTATTTCTTTTCCTAAATATTGACTTAAATCTATAGTTTCATTACTACCAATTAATTTTTTTCTTACAACTCTATTGCCAATATTATATTCATAATTTATAGGCAAATAATCTTTATCCAAGTCGAGGTAGTTACTAATAGCAACCAAACTATAAGCTATAGTTTGAGTTGAGTACCAATTTTTACTTGCCAATTTTGCCATGATATCATTGTATAATTCTTTACTATCTTGCTTTTTTAATGTTACTGATAAATCTAAAATAATAGCTTTATCTCTAAGTTCAGAACCAAAATTATAATCCCAATTAGTTTCACTTATTTCATAGTTAACCCCATCTATTATACTAGCAGATATTTTATCATAACCTAAATTAGCATAACTTCCAGCAAGTAAAAATTTTTCTTGATTAGTCATTTCCCTCATTTTATTTTGTTTATAGTAGTTCATAGCATTAATATTCCCTTTGTTATCAAGGGATAATACATATAATCTATATAAACTATCAAGAGTTAAATTACGGGTATTATTGCTTTTAACTTTTAAATATTCCTTCAATTTTGATAGGAAGTCACCTGAAACATAATAACCTCTTTCTTTGGCTTTCATTAAGAAATAGTAAGCATAACTACTTCCCCATTGGCTAGTAATTGAAGAAGATTGCCAATAAGCCAAACTTCCATCTGGTAACATAAATTTTTCTAAATGTCTTATTCCTTCATTAATATTTTTATCTATTTCATTCAATTGTTCCTTAGACAAATTTAAAACTTTGTCTATATTTAATTGAGCCAAAAGAGTAGAAGTTGTTTGTTCTAAGCAACCATATGGATATCTTATTAAATAATTTAGTCTTCCATAAAGATTATATAAAGGTTCTCTTGAAACTAATAATTTAGCTTGTCCACTTCCTCTTATAGCCTCCTCTTGTATCTTAAATAAACTGTCTTTATTACTATCAAGTACAAAATCTTTAGTATACTCTTGGTATGGTGCATTTGATTCTATTGCAATTTCAACTACCTTTTCTCTATAATAATCTTCACTTTCATAATAATAAATAACTTTTCCTATGCCTACTTCATTTAATGCTTCTATTTGAAATTTAAAGTTATAAACTCCATTTTTACTACTATCAAATTTTATCCTATCAATACCTTTTATTTTTATTGGACCTTCTACTTTAATGCCTCCAAAAGCAACATTATTCATCTCTTTATTAACAAATATATCAAGAGTAGTGTTAAGTTTATCTCCAGGAGTTAATAGTCTAGGTAAACCTTCTTCAAGGACAATATTACTTCTTATTTTTGATTCTTTTGATTTTGCACCAAAACTTCCGTCTTTAGTTGCAACTAACATGAACCTAACTTGTCCCATATATTCTTCAAGGTCAACATTTATAGTAGCATTTCCATCTTCATCTGTAAGACCACTATAGAATTTACTAGTACTTTTAATACGTTTGGCACTATTTTGTTCTGCATTTATTTCTGCAATAGCTTTACTTGCAGACTCTACTTCATCATAAAATCCTCCACCAGGAACTAAAGTTTTGTGTGCTTCTTCACTATTAAAATTTAATATTTTTTTATAGTTGTCCATATTTAATATTGAATACTTTTCCTTAGCAAAAAAGTTGTTATATGCATTTGGACTTTGATACTTTGTAAGTGCTAATAGGCCTTCATCTACAACAGCAAGGGTAAAAGCACTATTTCCCCTATTCGTTTCTATCTTAACCTCTATATTGTTCGAATCAGTATAAAGCTCTTCTACTTTAATGTCTGTTTCCATAATATATTTACTACTAGAAACTTTTACATATTCTAAACCTTGAAGTCTTATCTCCTCTCCAATAACATTATCCATTTTTTGAAGGATAATAATATTTATATAAACTCCAGGTAGATATTCTTCTTTTACTTCAAATTCTATATCATTTCTACCCTTTTTAATGTCTACTCTAAAACTTTCTAAAATATCCTTACCATCTTCAATAGAGACAATTCCAACTCCTTGACTAGGACTTTCAATAGAAGCTAATACTTTATCACCGGGATTATATTCTTTTTGATTAAGGGTAATTTTACTAAAAGTATCTCCCCTGTTAGTACTATTAGAGTAGTATCCAGCTCTTATAAAAGTACCACTTTTATGACCATTTTGTCCTATTACTTCTAGATAATATTCTCCATATTCATCTAAGACTACTTCTATGCTATCTCCACTATTAACTTTTCCATTATCAATAAGAATAGTATCTTCATTTTTTTTATAACTTCCTTTGAAGCTATCATATGAGCTATAATCCCACCACCAATATGTTTCATTTTTGTAGATATTATATTCAAGCTCTCCATGGAGCTTATTTCCTTCTGTATCAACTATAATAACTTTTGGGTTTAACTTTTCTCCCATTTTATAATATTTGTCAAATTTTTCAACTCCCACATAATATTGGTGAGTATCATAGGAGGTAGAAGAAATTTCACTTACTTTTCTTCCATCAGATTGAAAAACATCGGTTCTAATGGTCAAATCCATTTTAAAGGGACCATTTACAATGTTAATATCATATTCATCCTTTCTACTTCCCATTTCATCCAAAGAACCTTGTCTATATTGCTTGTTTAAGTTATTTGTATAAAGTTCATTAACAAATGAATAATTTTTATAATTTTTAAATGTATTTTTCCCAGTAGTAATAGATAAATTACTTTCATATTTTAAATTGCTACTAGGAGCACCAAATAGATATTGGGAAGTAATATTATTAAATAACTTATTTCCTTCAATTAACAAATCATTTTTTACTTTTATTCTAGGAGGTACAATATTTTCTATTTTTAAATATGATTTTTTTAAAAGTTTGTCACCAAGGTATAATTCCATAATCCAATTTCCACTTATATCTTGTTTATTAGTTTTAAATTGGAATGTATATAGAGATTCACCAATGTATTTCCCTACTATTTCTTTATAGACTTTTTCTTGTGGAGTAATTATTTTTAAGACTAAATTTTGATTATCAGGAAGCCTTTTTTCTTGTTCAAACAATATAGTAGACACATAAATATCATCACCAGGTCTATATACTCCACGTTCTGTATAGATATAACTTTTTAATCTACCTTTTTCACTAATAACACCACTATTATCAGCAATACTATAGTCTATTGTATCTCTATAGGAAGATAAAAGTGCAAAGTCATTATTATATTCAGCTTTTAGATTATATCCATCTATAGAGTCATAATCAAATATAGCAACTCCATCTTCATTAGTATATGCAATTTTTTCTACATTATTTGCAAACAATGTTATCTTTACACCTTCTAATATCTTTCCACTAGATAATTCTTGAGTATAAACAAAAATTCTATCTTCTACCCTTTTACTAATCAAACCTATGTCACTAACAATAATACCTTTGGAAATTATTGCATTAGTATAAAGATAATTTGCATAATAATAATTTGAATAAGCATCTGTATTTCCTTTTTTATTTGGATATGCTTTAATTTGAGTAAGTAAATCTTCTGGTCCATAGGAAATTTCTATTAAATAAAGACCTTTTTGACCAAATTCTTCTATTATATTTACCAAGTCTATATCTGTTTCTGTCCAAGTATTTAATTTATTACCAATAAAAAACTTTTTATTATATATTTCAGTTCCATATCTAATAACTCCATAATCATCATACCTTTTATTAGATGTTTTACTAGAACTTATACCATAATAATCATTTAACCAATTTATATTTTCTTCATTAACTCTTTTAAGACTTATATTAATATTTTCTATATTTCTACTTCTTATTCTAACTTTTTTATCTTTTATTTTCGCAAGATATACTCCATCATTTTTAAATTCAATAGCTGGTTCTAAATTTGGAGTAGTAAGAGTTAAGAGCTCATCATTTTTCATATTACCTAATGGTGCAAATAATCTTATTTTGTATACAGTATTACTTTTAAAATCTCCACTTATAATAACAGTTTTATCAATAGTATTAACAAAAAAATCATTTAACCCCTCTATAGAGATATGATTTTTTACATTATCCAAATTTTTGTTGCTTGAAAAATACAAGTATAATTTAAACTTATCATTTTTTTCTTTAAAATCAAAAGATTTTAACCCATATATATTATAGCTAATCTTTTTTTCAATAATTTGATTGAAAAAAGTAACTTCTAGTATTTGTTTCTCTATATCTATACTAGTTTCACTAGTTTTTAAAGTATATTTATTTCCAGAATGATTTGCACTTACAATTTGTAAATCTTTTTTTAGTCCACTATTATCCTTTAGAGCAACAGAGATATTTGAATTTATAAATTCAAGGTCTTTTTCTTGATTCAATTGTATACTCAGTGTATAGGTAAATTTATTATTTTTAAAGTTACTTTTTACATCAAGACTTTCTATAATTGGATTAAAAGTACTAAAACCAAAAGTGATATCTTTATAGTCTTTTTTCAGATAATTCTTAATTGAAAATAATACTTTATAATAGGTATCCTTTTCAAATTCTGTAAAAGTAAAGAGTAGTTCCTTTTCACTAATCCACTTTAAATATCCTTTAATATTGTTCGGTTCAAAAGTTAATAAATTTTCTACTTTAAAATTGTTTTTTTCTTGTTTTTCATAAAATTCAATAAGAATTCCTTGTGAATCACTTTTATAATAGATGTTTTTTATTAACTTTTCAGTATAAATTCTATTTGATAGATTTTTTGCTCTTATTGTATCTTCTTTTTTCTCTTTTTGACCACAAGAAACAAAAAGAAATATTATAATTAGTAAATATATGATTTTTTTCATAGTAACCCCCTATATAATTTGTCAGTAGAATAATCACTTCTAAAACTTTAATACTAGTTTACTATATTTTTAACAATTTTTCTAATAAAAATAAATTTTTATTTTACATGAAATCTTAGTATATTGTCATCTTTTATATAAACTTTTCTTTATATAATCTCTACAAGACAATTATTCTAAAAAACACTGACAAGACAGCTACAAATACTAGTAATATTAAGTTTGACAATTTTTAATAATTTAAATATAATTAATTTGGAGGGGATGAGATGATATTTCAACGTTTTGATGAAATGAATAATAGCTTTACAAAATCTGAAGAAAAATTGAAAGACTATATCGTTGAGAATTTAGATAAAATTAAAGGATATAATGCATCTGAATTAGCTAATGAAACGGGAATTAGTCAAGCAACTATTGTTAGATTTTCTAAAAAATTAGGTTATAAAGGTTTCCCAGAGATGAGAATTGCTCTTAATAAAGAGGAAGAGCAAAATCAAGGGGTATTCCATCATAAAATAAATGTAAGTGATGATTTTTATACAACAAATAAAAAAATAGTCTGTTTAAATATAAATGCTTTAGAAAATACTTTAGAACTTGTAAAGGAAAAAGATTATGAAAAAGTTGTAAATTTTATTGAAAAAGCTAATAAAATAATGATTTTTGGTGTGGGTGGTTCACACTTGGTAGCAAAAGATTTTTCCTATAAATTATTAAAATTAGGTAAATTTGTTTATACAGAGAGTGATTCACAAATACAAGTAAGTAACTTAAATTCCTTTGGCAAAGAAGATTTAGTAATTGTTATCTCTCATTCTGGTAGTTCAAAAGAAGTTATTAAATTATGTGATATTGCTAAAAAAAGAGGAATTACTGTTGTAAGTATAACTAAATTTGCTCAAAATCCATTAGCTAAAAAGTCAGATATTAATTTGAGAACATCAGCTAATGAAGAAACCTTTAGAGTTTCTTCAATTACAGCAAGAATAGCACAATTAACAGTTGTGGATATTTTATATGTTAATTTAATAAAATCAAATTATGAAAAATATTCCCATTATATAGGAATTAGTAAAGAGTTAATAAGAAATTATAAATTAAAATAGATTTTTTGAGTTTAACAATAGTAGTAAAACTCTTTTAATTTACTCGACTTGTGCGTTTTTGGTCGAATTTAAGCTAGCCTATTAATTTAGGCTACTTTTTTTATGAAAATATCTAGGATTTCTTGTCTTTTCATTCCTTCTTCTCTTAAGTCGAGTATTTTCAAAATAACATGTTTTTTATAAAAATGTGGTAGACCAAAATAAGGAATAAAAGAAAGAATAATACTTGCTTTTATCACATCTTTCTCAAAAGTATAGGCTTTTCTTATAATTATTGCATATATTACTATAAATAAAAACATAGGAAGTACTCCCATTAAAAGCCATTTTAAAATTTTTTTCATCTATTTCTCTCTATTTTTTCAAACTTTCATATAAACCTATAGCATAGTCATTCATATTTTTCGTTCCATCAACCATTTGATATACATCATATCCATATCTAGTATAATCAAGTTGTCTAATGGTCATTTGCATAGTATTACTATATTTTCCCATTTTCCATAATTTAATTTTTTTAGGGTTAAACTTTGAATAGATACTAATATTACCAAGTTTTCCTCCTAATTGCCCCAATAAATTAAATTCATCTTTAAATATATTATCTCTTAAAAAGTTAAAAGCTCCTATTTTGTTATCTGTATCTTCATAGTCCATATATAAATCCCAAACTGCAGTACAAATTGTATTAGTACCAAATATAAATGTTATTGCTATTGTAATTGCTCCTGTAGCTATTGCCACTCCTGCTTCAATAGTTGCTACTCCTCCTAATACTAATCCAGTTCCTGACCAAAATGTATTAGAGCCACTTAGATTTCTTAGAGAACCTCTATCTAAGGTAACCACTGCATAAAAATCTTTATATCTAAAAGCTTTTTCGTTAGTATTGTTATAAAAAGCGTCTTGAATTACAACTTCAAAATAAAGGTTTCCTCTATTATCATATTTTTCTGTATAATATAAACATCTTCCTGTAAAGATGATTTCTCTTACGACTGTTCCTGCTCTATAATGTTTAATTTTTATTTCTCTTGTCACATTTACTCCAGAATTTTTTTGTCATTTTAATAAAGTTAAATCACTTGCTTTTTCTATAGGAATTGAGCATTCTATTATATACAAACATTTTTCATAATCAAATCGAAGGTTTTTTATCATACCTTTGTCATAAATAATT
>CAZFBB010000102.1:0-11278 GCA_964517235.1 uncultured Fusobacteriaceae bacterium | reverse complement strand
AATTCTCTAATTTTATACATCTAACCTCCCTAAAATTCTGCTCTATACATTGTGTAAATTCCACCACATAAGTATATTATATTTGGTAACCAAGCTCCTACAATGGGAGATAAACCTCCACCTGAACTCCACGCTTGAATCATAGATTGTAAAACAAAATATGTATAGCCTAATATAATACTTAATGCAATACTTATTGCTGAGGCACCCCTTACATATCTACTTCCAAGGGATAAACCTATCACAGCCATAATTATTATGCTTGCTGGATATGCCCATCTATCATGATAAATAGTCAAAAGTTTTCTTATATCTCCACCAGCTCTCTGAAAATATACTATTGCATCTCTAAGTTCCTTTATTGTAGCTTCATCTTCATAAAACTTATCCTTTAAAAGGTCACTAGGTTTTTCCAAGAAAAAATCCAGCTCCATATTAGATTTAAATTCTTCTGTATCTTCATTTATATCATTTACCCAAACATTTTGAGCATTCCACTTTTCTTTTTCTAAATCATAATAAGCCCTCTCGACAGTATAGATAACATTTATATTTTTCATATCTTCTGTCATTTGAGCAAGTACCATATTATTTATACTCTGATCTTCTCCATTTGCTATTCTTATATAGTATAAATAATCCTCTAAACCTTTTCTATAAATCCAAGTACCTATTTGTGCTGGAACTAAATTAAGTAAATATTTATATTTTAACTCACGCTTTAATCTATTACTATCTCCAACTACTGTGTCATTAAATATTCCCACTAAAATACTTATAAAAATGGATGCAATAATAGGGTATTTAGCTATCCTTCTAAAACTTATACCAGATGTTTTAAGAGCTATAACTTCTAGGTTTTTAGACATTTTATTCATAGTTATGAGACCACCAAGTAATACAGCCAGTGGAGATAACATAACTATTATAGAAGGAGCTTCACTAAAAAGCCATTTTGTTGCAACATTAACATCCATCTTGCCTCCTAATACATAATCAACTGCTCTACTAACTTGTGTTAATATAGAGATAATCACAAAGGCAAAAATACTTGTAAAAGAAGCTTTTATAAAGTTTTTTAATATATATCTATCAATTTTTTTCATTAACTTCTCCCAATTTTTCTTATATAAAAGAATATAGTCACTATAATTAATATTAAGTTAGGCATAAATAGCATAAGGGAAGTTGACAATTGACCCTTTTCAACTATAGTTGTAATAAATCCCATTGCAACCATATAAGCTGCAATTACAAAAATACTAATACCAAAACTAATTCCTTTACCAGTTCTTGCATGTGTTGTAGATAAAAGTACTCCTAAAATACAAAAAATTATTGTGGATAACGGTACATATAATTTTTCATAAAACTTTATTTCATATTGTAAATAGATTAAACCTTCAGATTTTCTTTTATTTATTTCTTTTTTTAATTGGCCTAAGCCCAAACTATCTACAGCGTCTCTATCTGTTTGAAAGTCTCCATAAAATGTATTAAATGGCATTATTCTCTGCTCAAATGCTCCATTTAATGTCTTTTTACCTTTACTATCAAGTTCATAAAATTTAATTTTATTTATACGAAGCTCTGAACCTGTTATCTCAAGACTATCTGCAAGCATTATTGTTGGATAATTATTATTTTCATTTCTAGCAAAAATAAACAAATCTCTTGGTTTTTGCCCTTTACCCTCATATTCATTAATATATACATTATAGTCCATGTTTATTTCTTCGAATTTTTTTGCTTCAAAACCAACTGAAGGTTTTGTGTAAGCTATTTTTCTACTTAACAATTCTGATTTTTTGTATGCTACAGGTGCAACTTTTTCTTGAAAGGTATATATAAGAATAGTTACCATCATACCAACAAATAAAGGCATTCGAAGTAATTTATTTATTCCCATACCACACGCCCTCATAGCTACTATCTCACTGGTACTAGAAAGTGAACCATAGGTAATCATAACTCCTAAAAAAACACCCATGGGTACAGTTTGAACAAGTATGCTCGGAAGATAATATGAAAATAGTGTCATTATTTCAAAAAAAGGTACACTCTTCACTATAAGCATTTCAGCTATTCTTGTTAGTATGTCTATTAAAAATATAAAAGTAAAGAGACTAACACCAAAAATAATTGGTAGTTTCATCTCTGCTAATATATATTTATCTATCTTCTTCATTATTTCTCCTTATCAAGAAACTCTTTTAATATCTTTTCTACTTCCTTTTTATCACTGTATCCTTCTAAAATCTCTCTAATATTGTCAGGCAACAAAAATCTACCCTGTTCTATAATCTTTAGTGAACCTTTGTAAATATAGCTCCCTTCTACTTTCTCCTCTACTCCCTTATTAAAATTAGCAAGAACAACCAAAGTTACCATAACTACCATAATGACTATAGCTCCCTTTAAAAAACCAAACAAAGCTCCTACCAAACTATCAAGAGCCATTTTGCTATTTTTTTTAAGAGTTTTAAGTAAAAAAGTAATAGTTATATTAAGAATAATATACACAACTATAAATACCACAACATAAATAACTATACTAAGTATTCCTTTATATTCCTGACCTAAATTTAACAAATTATATATTATTGGACTTATTTTTTTTGAAAAAACAATATTAAATATAATTGCTGCAAAAGAAATAAATTCCGCTATTATTCCTTTTTTATAACCAAAAAACACAAAGAAAAATAGAACTAATAATATACCTATGTCTATATACATGGTTCCTCCTTATTCTTCTACTACTTTAACCCACAAAGCTTTCAAATACAATGTTTCTGGAACATGCAATATCCATGGATGATCAGAAGGCTGATAGTTTATCCCCAAAACTTCAAGCCTCTTTCCATTAGCTGATGCTGCCATTCTTGTGACCTCTATAAGATCTTGCAAAGAAATGTGATATGCACATGTAATAACTCCCAATATACCTTCGTCTGCCAAAATTTTAAAACTTTGATTACAAAGGTCATAGAAAAAATCTCTTCCCCTTCTAACTTCCTGTTTTTTCTTTATAAGCGAAGGGGGATCCAATGTTATAACATCATACCTTTCTTCTCTTCCACCAAGAGTTTTCAGTATACTAAATGCGTCACCTTCTATAGTTTCAAATTCATTTTCAAATCCATTTAGTTTGTAGTTTTTATGACACAACTGAAGTGCATAGGAATCCTTATCAATAGCTACTACTTTTTTACATCCTTCCTTTAGAGCAGCTATTGAAAAACCCCCACTTGATGAAAATACATCTAAAAACTTAGTATTTTCATTCAAATATGGTCTTATAAATTTTCTACTTTCTCTTTGGTCAAGAAAAAATCCAGTTTTTTGACCATTTTCTATATCAACAGTATACTTTAATCCATTATCTTCCATTATAATTTCCTTTGGTATTTCACCATAAATAATTCCAGTTTGATTTTCTGCACCTTCATGTATCCGATTTTCTACATCTGACCTTTCATAAATACCCTTACATTTTGTTACTTTTTTAAAAGCATTTATTATATCTTGCCTAAATGTTTCCAAACCGGTATTTCTAAATTGTATACTCAAATATTTTTCAAATTTATCCACTATTAATCCAGGAATTCCGTCTGCTTCTGAAAAGAATATTCTTAATCCATTTGTTTCTCCCTCAAGGTTTTTTCTCTTTTCACATGCATATTTTATCTTTTTCAAAAAGAATTTTTTATCTATTTTTTCCTGTTTAGTTGTAAGTATTCTAACTAGAGCATTGGTATTTTCTGTAACATAACCATAAGCCAAAAAGCTACCATCTTGTGTACATACTTCTACTACATCACCATTTTTAATACTCCCTAATATACTTTGTACTTCATCTTTAAATAGATTTGGATAAAAATTTCTAATCTTTCCCTCTTTTTCCTTTTTAACTATAACTCTTGAAACCATCTCTTTCCTTCCTAACCAATTATTAACAAGTCATCTATTCTTACAAACTTACCAAAGAATAGTCTACTTTTATTTCCTTCTATCTCTAATTTTTTATATATTGCAATTTCTCTTCTGTCTTCATTTATTATCTTTCTAAGAACTATAACTATCTTTTCATCTTTAAATAACCCCCCAGTTTCTTTACGTATAACTTGTCCCATTACTATAGAGCCAGCTTTAGCTATACCTTCTATGTCTTTTTCCAAGTTAAACTCAAGTATTTGTCCCTCCTGTAAGGCACCATACTTGTAAACTGCTTTTATCTCTATTACATCTATATCTTTTTGTAAAAATTGTGCTTTTATAGCAAAGTTTTGATCTTCTAATAACAGGTACTCATATACATGATGTACTCTATCAACAATAGCTTCACTATCTAATCTAGAACCAAACAAATATTCTTCTATTCTTTCTACTCTAGTTAATAAATCTTTATTTTTTCTCCTATTTTGAAATAGATAATCTTCTAAATTATCTGTTTTAGTCATAAGACTATAGTAACTACCATCTAAAAATACTAAGTCGTACAATTTTCTTTGTCTTACTAATATATTATCATTACTTGTATTTCCAAATATCTTTTGTTCAAGTATATCTAACCTTTCTTCAAAGCTTCTACCACTATTTTCAGTGTTAAACCCCAAAATCTCTTCTTCAATTTGTTTTAAACCAATAAATTTAGTATTTTCTTTTTGCTCAAATTCAACTATATTACCCGTTTGTGAATTTGCACCAATTCCATAAAGATTAAATGTAAATATAATAACAGGTAAACTCAAAAATAATATTCTTCTCATCCTAATCCTCCTACTCAATAGAAAATTCCGCTACTAATTCAATGTCAAGGTCTAAACTGTAAAGAGTTGCTTTATAGAGTCCACTTTGAATCCCTCTTTTTTCTTTATCTTCTTGATACCATTCATAACTAAATTCTCTTTCACCATATCTTTTAATTATAATCTTTTTTGGCTTACGAGTCAAACTATCTAAAAAATCTCTTTTATAAATTATTTCTTCATCTTTTTCTATTAAAACATTAAAAACATGAGCTCTATTAAAATCAAAACTTTTTTCATCTTTTTTCTTATTTTTCATAGAGAGATTAAATTGAACTATCTCATCTTTTTTATACTTGTTATTATTAGTATAAAAAGTATATTTAATCCCATTTTTTTCCAAGGTTGAATGGTTATTTTGACTATATTGATAATAAGTTTTAAAAACTATCATAATCACCAATATTATCCCTATATCTAATAAAGTTATCCATTGATTTTTCTTTATCTTCTTAAATATCTTCATACCATTCCCTTTCTAAAAGTCCCCTTCTACCAACTATCTTTCCATTTCTAAAATAGATTCTATCTACCCTAGTTGATATAGTTGTAAGCATCTCATAAGCTATACTCCCTATTTCATTAGCTTTTTCATTATACTCTTCATTGTAAATTATTACTTCATCACCTAATTTTACCTTATCTTTTATCTCTTTTGGTATACTTACCATCATTTGATCCATACAAATATTTCCAATTATAGGGCATTTTATCCCTTGGATTATTACTTTTCCTTTATTTGAAAATCTTCTATTTACTCCATCAGCATAACCAGCAGGTATAGTACCTATAAATTCTCCTTTTTTAGCCATGTATTTTTTTTGATAAGATATATAAGTATCTTCCTTTATTTCTTTCAAAAATAATATTTTAGATTTTAAAATAAGTACAGGTTTAAAATAATTTTCCTTTGAATCATAAGGCATAATTCCATATAGGATTAATCCGGGTTTTATATAATTACTAATAGTATCTTTATTGTAAAGTAATGATCCTGCACTATTTAATATGTGCCTATATTTTAGAGACATCTTTTCAAAAACTTCAAATTTCTTTAACTGTTCCCTTGTATATCTATCCTCTTCTTCTAAATCTGCACTGGACAGGTGACTAAAAACACCTTCTACTCTCCCTATATCTTTTTCTCTCATGTAGTTAATTGCTTCAACTCCATCTTCTGGATTAAAACCTATACGCCCCATACCAGTATCTATTGCTATATGTACTTTGGGATTAAGTTTTCTCATTTCTATCTCTTCCACTTCATACCTACTTGCTATAGTAAGAGACAAATCCAAATCTATTGCACTTTCCCATTCTTCTACTGGTGTACATCCCAAAATTAATATTTCATCCTTTATACCATTAAGTCTTAATTCTCTTCCCTCTTCTAAACAAGCAACTCCAAAAATTTTCACTCCATCTCTAGACATTTCTCTAACCATCTCTACAGCACCATGCCCATAAGCATCTGCTTTTACCATTCCCATAATTCCCTTGTCACCAACAATTTCCTTTATCTTATCTAAGTTATATTTTAAGTTGTCCAAGTTAATTTCGGCCCAAGTTCTCATAAATACACCTCTTTCTTATACACATTACCTCTTTATTATACTTGCTATCTTAATAAAATGTAAGTATTAAATGTCATTTTCTCCTATTTTTTTCTTGTTTACTCAATTTGTACATTTCTTTTAAGTTAAGTATAAATCTATAATTTATTTGACTTCTTCAACAAAGAACACAAAGTTAAAAAAACTGCCTTTGACAAGTATAAAACTGTCTCAGATGAATTTTTAAAAAAATATTAATTGTATATAAATACTGACTTTTCATATTTTTTATCTTACAGTAAAAATTAATTATAATAATTATATATTTATTGCTTTTATCCCAAAAGCTAAATGTGCTTTCAAGAAAAAACTTTAAAATAGCAAATTAAATGCCTTTAGCACTTAAAAAATAGCCCCC
This sequence comes from uncultured Fusobacteriaceae bacterium, assembly GCA_964517235.1. Taxonomy (GTDB): domain Bacteria; phylum Fusobacteriota; class Fusobacteriia; order Fusobacteriales; family Fusobacteriaceae; genus CAZFBB01. The sequence continues at coordinate 4,496 of CAZFBB010000102.1, read as the reverse complement.
TTGAGAGGAGGTCTAACAGAAGGTATCTCTTAAAGACAATGTTTTTAAAAGTTAAAGATTCTAAAATATTTATTTAAAAACTATAATCAATACAAGATTATAACAATCAATTATGAATCTTTGAAGTATTATAAAGGTTTATTAAATTTAAATAATAAGCTAAGTGTGCTTCTTTATGTCTTAAATGATATTTCTACTTATGTTTATTTCTATATGAATAAGGAAAATTACCAAGATGTAGTTGTTGTTAAAAAGTCTAAAAACTAAAAAAAACTTAATGAAATATTGTTTAATTATTGCAAAACAAATAATAATTAATAAGTAGTAATTTGAAAGCATTAACTATTAATTCCCCTTAAAATTAAGACTATAGAAAATGGCATTTGAACACTTTAGTTTTTTAAACTTAAGAAGAATTTTTATTTCATATAACTTAATTAATATAAAAGGGATTTTGACAACATCATTTTATATTGTCAAAATCCCAAAGATATATTTTATTCACTCTTATTTTTCTCACCAACATTATTTGACAAAGAGTCTTTAATTTCAAAACTATATTCTAGTCTCTGTCCACATTGACAAAGATAAAAATTTTTTTTTGATTCTATTTTTTCCACATCTAGTTCAAAAATACTTGCACAAATTGGACATTCTAGCTCTATTCCTTTTAATATATTTACCATATTCCCATACCCCCCCCCTTTTTGTACTGCATTCTATCATTTATGTTTGTGGATGTTAATAATAAAAAATTTTCCTTATTTCCTCCTACTTTATTCCAAATTTATCAAATTAAACGCAGTAACTATATGACTTTCTCAAAAAAATCCCTTTCAACTTAAACAATTCAACTCTAGATACTTTATCTATTCTTTTATCAACTTATCAAAGTTTATTCATCTTGGAAAACATCTCTTTAAAATTTCATTTTTATTTTGATTTATTCTCCTTTATAAGAAAAAAAGCTTGACGATATCGTCAAGCCTTTTTGAATTATCTATTTTAAATATTAGTTTCTATATTTGAAACACATCTTTAACAAAATTTATAAATTTTTTATTTTCTGCATTTTCAGATTTATCTTTAGTTGTTACTATTTGATACCCATCCTTGTTTTCATTAAAATCTTCTATTAAGTAGAATCTACCATCTTTTAATTCTTCAGATACACAATAATAAGGCAAGATAGTATAGCCCATACCTTCTTTAACAAGATTTTTCATAGTTTCTATGCTTCCTCTAACCATAAGTCTATTATCAAGAGTGATATTATTTTTCTTTTCAAATAGGGCAATATTTTTGTTTGTAAGTGGACTATCATCTCTCATTATCAACTTTTGCTCAACTAAAACTTTAGGGTTATCTATTTTTTCTCTACCAACAATAACAAATGGATACAATTCTATATCAACAGTTTCAAGATCTGTATCTTTCAGGTAGTAAGTCCCCATTAAAGCTAAGTCTACTCTACCTTCTTTTAGCTCTTTAATTAAAAGATCCCTCTCCTTTATGATTAAATCAAACTCAATTTCTGGATGAGCTTCACTAAACTCTTTTACTAATCTAGGTAATAAATGTTCTCCTATAAGGTGGGTTGCTCCTATAGAAATCTTTGCTTTATCATATAAAACAATTTTTTCTATTTCTTTCTCTGCCCTCTTTACTTTTTGGAATATCTCTTCAGATATTTTAAAGAGAACTTCTCCAGAGTAAGTTAATTTTATCTTTTTTGACGTTCTATCAAATAATTTAGTATTTAACATCTCTTCAAATTTTTTCACTTGAATAGACACTGCTGATTGATTTATAAATAACTTATTAGCTGCTTTAGTAAAACTTTTTTCATTGGCTACTTCATAAAATATTCTCAAATAATGTAGATCCACTCTACTCACTCCCTATCTAAATCTTATTTATGATAGATTATACTATTTATCCTATCAATAATCAAGGGCTATTTTCTTTCATTTTTTTTATAGTTCATCTAAAAATATTTAAAGGTCTATATTAATAACAGTTGTTAGCTTTTGATGAATGTCACTAATAAGATTATCTTTCAAATCCACTTCTACTTCAAATTTATCAATAAACTTCCTAAGTTCACTTCTTAAACCTTCATCAACTTTTTCTTCTTTTAGTCTATTTAGATACTCCTCTCCCATAATAATAAATTTAAAGTTACTTATTTCTTTCTCTACTAATGTCATTTTGAATCCTCCCCTTTATTTCCTCTAGTATAAAGTTTAATTCAAAAATTACAATTTTTCAAGTATTATGTTAAAAATATTTTACAATTTCTAATATTTTATTTAAAAACAAAAAAGACCCATTGGGGTCTTTTATCTATTACTATTTGCTAAATGATTTTAAGTTTTCTTCTAACTTATCTATCTTATCTCGAATCTCTTTTTGAATTCTTCTTTCTCTCTCTAAAATGTGCTCTGGTGCTTTACTTACGAATTTCTCGTTAGCTAACTTGCCATTTACTTTAGCTATTTCTTTTTGTAGTTTTTCTAATTGAGCATTTATCTTAATTGTTTCAGCTTCAATGTCTAAAAGTCCAGCAAGAGGTACATATATTTCAGTATTATTTGCTACTCTAAACCCTGCTCCTTCTGGTTTAACAACATCTTTACCAAACTCAAGAGTTTCTATCTTAGCAAGTGATGACAGGAACTTTTTATTGTTTTCTAAAGTTTCTACTTCATTTGCAGATTCTGTTTTTAATATGGCACTTATAGGTTTTGCAGGAGATACATTCATCTCTGCTCTTATATTTCTAATAGCACTTACAACAGTTTGTAAATATACAAATGCCTCTTCTGCTTGGTCATCTACATGTGTTTCATCAAAGATTGGGAAAGCAGATATCATAATTGATTCTCCTTCAGTCCCAAGTTTTTGCCAAATTTCTTCTGTTAGGAATGGCATAAATGGATGTAGTAATTTAAGTCCTTGCTCTAATACAGTCCACAATACATATTGTGCTGTAGTTTTAGCAACTTCATCTTCACTATTATATAGTCTTGTTTTTGCAAGCTCAACATACCAATCTGCAAAATCTCCCCTTAGAAATTCATATACAGATTTAGCTGCTTCATCAAGTGTAAATGTTTCTAGTTTCTTATTAACATCAACGATAGTCTTGTTAAGCCTAGAGAATATCCATTTATCTACCAGTTCATACTTTAGGCTCTCTTTATTAACTGAGTTAATGTCAAATCCTTCAAGGTTCATAAGTACAAACCTACTCATATTCCAGATTTTATTACCAAAGTTTCTTCCCATTTCAATTAGTTTTTCAGAAAATTGTACGTCTTGCCCTTGAGAAGTGTTATAAAGCATAGTAAATCTTATTGCATCTGCTCCATATTCTTTAATTAATTCTAGTGGATCTGGTGAGTTACCTAAAGATTTTGACATTTTTCTTCCTTGGTCATCTCTAACAATTCCATGTAAGTATACAGTTTTAAATGGAATTTCTTTCATTTCATACATACCCATCATTACCATTCTAGCTATCCAGAAGAATAATATATCTGCTCCAGTAACTATAGCTGCTGTTGGATAAAATGCTTGTAACTCAGCTGTTTTTTCTGGCCAACCCATAGTTGAAAATGGCCATAGAGCTGAACTAAACCACGTATCCAACACATCAGTTTCTTGTACTAACTCTACTTCTTTTCCATAATGTATTACTGCTTGCTTCATTGCTTCTTCATCTGTTTTTGCTACAAAAATATGTCCATCTGGACCTTTGTATGCAGGTATTCTGTGTCCCCACCAGATTTGTCTAGAGATACACCAATCTCTTATATTATCTAACCAATGATAGTATACCTTTTCCCATCTCTTTGGTTTTATTTCTATTTCACCATTTCTTACTACTTCAAGTGCTTTTTCTGCAAGTGGTTTCATCTTTACAAACCATTGGTTTGATACTCTTGGTTCTACCACTGTATCACATCTATAACATTGACCAACTGCATGGTTATGTTCTTTTATCTTTCCTAATAGTCCCAATTCTTCCAAGTCAGCTAAGATTGCTTTTCTAGCCTCGAACCTATCCATACCTGCGTATTTCCCACATAAATCATTCATTTTTGCATCTGGAGTAAATATATTCATTATTTCAAGTCCAGTTCTTTCTGCTACTTCAAAATCATTAGGGTCATGGGCTGGGGTCATTTTTACTACACCCGTTCCAAATTCTACATCAACATAGTCATCTGCAACTATAGGTATAAGTCTATTTACAAGTGGTAAAATTACATTTTTACCAACTAAATGCTTGAATCTTTCGTCGGTAGGATTTACTGCTACTCCTGTATCTCCTAACATAGTTTCTGGTCTAGTAGTTGCCACTGTTAAGTAATCGTTAGTTCCCTCAATTTGGTAGTTAATCTCCCAAATTTTACCCGGTTTATCCTCATGCTCAACTTCATCATCAGCAAGAGCTGTCCCACATCTTGGACACCAGTTAACCATATATT
>CAZFBB010000101.1:0-11314 GCA_964517235.1 uncultured Fusobacteriaceae bacterium | reverse complement strand
CAATTATGCTAAGTTTTGAAGAGTTAGATTTTTTAAAGAGTACAATTGCTGAATCGATTAAAGCAATGGAAGGAATCCAATATAAATGGTACAACTTTATTAAAAAGTCATTTACTAAATTAATGATAAAACAAAATAGATACATCTTAAATGAACTTAAAAAATAGTTTTTGACTACCGAAAGGTAGTCTTTTTTTTGAAAAAATAACGATTATACAAAAAATTTTAATTACAAATTAATTAGACTAATAAATTAAATCTTTGAAAAATATTAAGGTAAAGAGATAAAGAAAGTGTAGAATGGAAAAAATAAAGTTTTATTAGATTAATTGTTATTTTTACTGACAGAAAGTATAAAGGAAAAATAAAACCTTTCAAAAGAAAATTGATAAAATTATTAGTTTAGTAAATAAAAACATAAGAGTATTTTGAAAGAAGATGAATATAAAAATTTAGATTTACGGAATATTACACTTGTTACAAATGGAATTTTAAAAACTAATAGATATTTCTAAAAATTAGAGTGGATAAAGCCATAATCTTTTGACAATTTTTTATAAAAACTATATAATTGATAGGAAAAGTAAAAAATGGAGGTAAAAATGGATCAGTTTCAAAGAGGAATATTGCTAATTGGTGAGGAGAACTTTGAAAAACTTCAAAATTCACATGTGCTAGTAATAGGCGCTGGTGGAGTAGGGAGTTTTGTTATAGAAGCATTAGTAAGAGCAGGAATAGGTACTATGTCAGTAGTAGATTTTGATACTATAGACATAACTAATATAAATAGGCAAGTAATTGCTACTCATAAAACTGTTGGTAGAGTAAAAGCAGAAGTGGTAAAAGAGAGAGCTCTTGAAATAAACCCAAATGTTAATATGATTTTACATACAAAAAAAGTAACAAAAGAAAATGTAGAAGAATTTTTTGAAGGTGTAGAATATGACTATGTTGTAGATTGTATAGACATGGTTACTTCTAAATTGGCTATTATTGAAAATGCAAAAAGAAGAGGAATTGAAGTAATAAGTGCTATGGGTGCAGGAAATAAGTTGAATCCAGCTATGTTTGAAGTGGCTGATATAAGTAAAACAAGTGTATGTCCTATGGCAAGAGTAATTAGAAGAGAACTTAAAAATAGAAGAATAAAAAAAGTAAAAGTAGTATATAGTAAGGAACAACCGAGAAATCCTGCAGGGGTAGAAGGTAGATTAGTGTGTTCTGCCATTGGAAGCATAGCATTTGGTCCTTCTGTAGTTGGTCTAATTATGGCTGGAGAAGTAGTAAAAGATATATGTGGTATAAAAAGTTAAGTCTGATAATTGTCAGGCTTTTTTTATTAGTAACTAGTAGAGAGTAACTAGTGATAAATAGTGTTTATTAAATAAAGTTTTGACTTGATTATCAAAATTAAGCATTTATAGTGATTTTGCCGATAATATAAATTGTTGACGAAAGATAAATTTAAAGAAAAAAATTAAAATTTATTATTTTTGTACAAGAGAAAATCAAACAAATTGAATATCAAAAAAAGAATTTCTTGAATAATTATTATGAATTAATCTATGTAGTAGCTAAATTTGTGACATATCCTTTTATCTATAAGTAGAAATATGCTATAATAGAATAAATATGGAAAATTATTGTGGGAAAATACTCGGAGGTTAAAATGCAATTAAGGAAATTGGGCTATATCTTTGTAAGCCTTATGTTTCCAGCTTTGTTGTTGGGGGTAGATGCAAGTAACAAAGTTGATGTTGAAACAGATGAAGCAGTTATTGATTTTAATAATGAGCAGTTTTCTGCTGATGGAGGAGTAAAGTTTGTTTACCCTAATCCTGACCCAGAAAAAACTGCAAAGATTAAGGCATTTGAACTTGGAAAAGTGAAAGATAAAAACTTAATACTTGCTAATAATGGAGTTATATTTGAACAGGGAGAAAATAAAGTAGAAGCACAAGAGATACTCTTTAATTTAGATGATCAAAGTACTAGAATGCGTGATGGAGTATCATATGTTCAAGTACCAGGAGCACCAGAAAATAACGATAGGGTTTATTATGGTGGAGAAGAGTTTATGGCTAAATATCCCGATGAAGCTTTTGTAAAAAATGCTTGGTTTACTACAAGTAGAAAGGCTTTTGAAATGACTGAAGGAAGGCAGAATCCAGGAGACGTACTTCCATATCATATGAAAGCCAAAAAAATTGAAGTTTATCCAGAGAATAAATTAGTTGCTCATAATACTATGCTCTATATAAAAAATGTACCTGTATTGTGGTTGCCATGGTATGCTACTTCCTTAAAATCAGATACGCAGGCACCCTTATTTCCAATATTTGGATCTAGTGGTGATGATGGTGATTATGTAATTTGGGGATTTGACTATGGTCACAGAGATAACCATTTTGTAAATGGTAGTATTGCCATTAGAAAGACTCAAAAACAAGGGTTTTATATAGATAGTTGGGAAAATGTCTATAGAATTAATGGTAATGATAATAATAAGGGTAAACTTACCCTTGAAGAAGCACTTATAATTCCTAAGGGAATATATGAACCAGAATACAAATTTGTTCATGAACATGAATATGAAGGGAAATATGGTAGTTTTAAATGGACTTATAGTGATCAGACTATAAATACAATTAATGAAATTGATGATAAAAATGATGATTATGAAAATGGTATTATTGATGAAAATCCATATGAAAATGTAGAAAAAACCCTTAGAAGATTGGATTTAGAAACAGATTTAAAAGGTTTGGGATTTAATGGAGATTGGTCATTAAAATCAAATGTTCAATATATAAGTAATAGAGAGGTAGTAGAAAACTTAGTTGGTGATAAAATAGAAGATGGTGCCAATGATGAAGAGCTGGATAACGATATCAAAACTAATATTAAAGGAACTAAAGATAATAGAAAGTACAGATTATACCTTCATTATGACTACTTAGATGACATAGATCCAGGGTCAACTTATGCAGATAATCAAAGTAGTGTAGATCAAAAAGAAGTACAATTAGTATTTAAAAAATATAAAATTGATATGCATTATAATAATAGAGTAGAGGATGAGTGGAGAAGATTATCAGATGCTGAAAGGGAAAATGGAGGAACAAAGCTTAATAAAGTAGATGGATGGGCAAAAGATAGTCCATATAACCCATTTACAGTAAAAAAATACGATAAAGAGTTGGAAGAAATGGACTTGGTACTTGGACCATATGGATTATTTGGAACAAGTTTTAATTTAACTTCTGAATGGCACAATAAAGTAAGTGAAAAAACATTAAACAGATTAGTAGATCCTTTTAGAAAAAATCTTGGTATTACAGATAGGGAAAAAGAATATCACAGAAATGAAGATATTTTGTATGATAAATTAGAAAATGAAAATTTCGTATTTAACCTTAATCAAAGTAGCAGAAACCTTAGAGTAGAACTTGGTATGGAAAAGAATACTTATATAGATAGAAGTGATTATGATGAAGGTGTTATATTTAATAACCAATCAACCTATAATAGTGTAAAAGTTGGAGATAAAAATATAAACCTATATAAACTTGGAAGGTTAGATATTACTCTTGGTAGAAGGGAAGATAAATTTGTTAAGGGGGATAAGCTTTATGACTATACTCTTAATTTAAAACATAATATAAATCTTTATGATAATAGTGGAAATTATCTTAGATGGGCTGATTTTAAGCTTGATAATAGTTTTGGCACTTACGTTGAAAAATATGCACACGAACAGGGAGATTATAGTTTTGATGAGGAAGGTATCTTAGGAGTAGGAGAGTATGATGACTTGGCATATTATAGACTTAATAACAAAAAAGAAAAATTGTACTTTGATAATAAAATATCCTTTGATTTTGGAAATACAACAAGTATCTATACTTATAGTTTGAAAAATCAATTTGATGGATTTGATACTGGATTTCAAACAGATAAAGATATAATTAACTCATTAGAATTTCAAATTGATAAAAGGAGAAGTATATTTTTATCTCATGAAACCCAAGAAGATTTTTTGAAAAATGATAAAGATTCTAACTCTATTTATTTTGGTAAATATGATGAAGATAGATTCAGGGATAGATACTATCAAAAATCAATTTTAGAATTGGCTGATAATACAAAAGTTTTTAAATATCAAAGAATAGATAGTACAAAAGATATAAGAGAGAAGCAATATATAGATAAAGATAAAACAACAGGTGATTATTTAGGTTTATCAGATAGAACTATTACTTATGGTGATAAATCAACTACTGAAAATACTCTTGAAAATATTTATCAATATGAATTTGGAGAAAAGGAGAAAAGTTGGACTAAATTAAATTATTCAACTTGGGAGAATACTATTTATAACTATAAAAAAGAAGAGAACAGTACAGAAAGATATAGGGATAAGTATGCTATTGAATATACCTTGGGCAACAAAAAGAGTCATTTAATAAGAGCTTCATATGAAAACTTTGAAGATGTGATTGAAGAGCTTAATAACGAAAAAAAATACACATTTAGATATGAATTTAAAGATGAAACTACACCTGGTGAGGGTGAAGAAGAAGAAGTAGAGTTTAGAGATGCTAGTGGAAAATATAGACTTTCCATGACAGCAGAAGAGCTTGAAGAATTAGATAGAAAATTTAGAGAAGAAAGAAGAAAAGAGCGTGGATTAGGATTTGACCTTATGGGTCTTGGTGATGAAGATGATGACGTAATCTATAAAAGGTATTTTACTATCTATAGTGAAGTGATAACAAATGAAGAATACTTAAAATTATCCAATGATTTTGGAAAATCTATAAAAGATTATCAAATTAGAGGGGAGTTGCACTATGATAGATTAAAACTTACATATAAGTATGATCAAGATATTGAATTTACTAAAAATTCTGCTGAAAAACATGGTATTAAAAGAAAAGTTTTGGATAGAACTCATGAAGGAACATTCCTTACTAGAATTGGTGAGCCAGGTTACTCTTGGAAATTGAAAGGTGAAATAACATATAGACAAGAGGTAGAAGAAAGTGAAAGAGAGTTAGATGAATGGAAAATCTCTGTTGGAAGAGAATTTGATTTTATCGAATTAGGTATAGAATACGAGGAAGAATGGAATAAAACATATGAAGAATATGACTGGGTATGGAGATTTAGAATAGCACTTACAACATTCCCAGATAAAGGGCTTGGGGTAGGAGCCAAATATGAAGCTAAAGAATATAGTCCTGAATTTGAAGGTGGAATATAATTGCCAAAAAGAATAACATATGCTAAAATGTTGACTAGTATATAAATAAAATGAACATAGAGAGGAAGGGAAAAATGGTTAAAGTAACACTACCAAGTGGTGATATTAAACAATTTGAAAATAGCGTAAATATGTTTGATATAGCCAAAAGTATTAGTAATTCTCTTGCTAAAAAGGTAATTGCAGCAAGGGTTGATGATGAGTTAGTAGACATGAATTATGTTTTAGATAAAGATGCAAAGGTTGAATTAATAACCCCAGAAACCGAAGAGGGATTGGATGTTATTAGACACAGTACAGCTCATCTTATGGCACAAGCAGTAATTAGATTATTTCCTAGAACAAAAGTAACTATAGGACCATCTATTGAACATGGATTTTATTATGACTTTGATCCAGAAAATCAATTTACAGAAGAAGATTTGTTAAAAATTGAAGAAGAAATGAAGAAGATGGTTAAGGAAGATATAAGTATTGGAAGAACTGAAATTTCTAGAGAAGAGGCAATTAAAAAGTTTGAAGAAATGGGAGAAAACTATAAGGTAGAAATAATAGAGGCTATCCCAGCTGGAGAAACTTTAACTTTGTATTCTCAAGGTGAATTTACAGATTTATGTAGAGGTCCACATGTACCTTCTACAAGATATTTAAAAGCATTTAAGTTAACAAAAGTAGCAGGAGCATATTGGAGAGGTGACTCTAATAACAAAATGTTACAAAGAATTTATGGAATTGCTTTTGATACAGATAAAAATCTAAAAAATCATATAAAAATGCTTGAAGAAGCAGAAAAAAGAGATCATAGAAAGTTAGGAAAAGAGTTAGAATTATTCTTTTTCTCAGATTATGGGCCAGGATTACCATTTTATCTGCCAAAAGGAATGGAACTTAGAAATACCTTAGAAGGTTTGTGGAAAGATGAACATAGAAAAGCTGGATATCAACTGATTAATACACCTATTATGCTTAATAAAGAATTGTGGGAAATATCAGGTCATTGGTTTAATTATAGAGAAAATATGTATACTTCTGAGATAGATAAACATGAATTTGCTATAAAACCAATGAATTGTCCAGGGTCATTATTAGTGTATAAACATGGTTTACATTCATATAAAGATTTACCTATAAGAATGGGTGAATTAGGTCATGTACATAGACATGAATTTAGTGGAGCTTTACATGGGTTATTTAGAGTAAGATCATTTACACAAGATGATGCTCATGTATTTATGACTCCAAATCAGATAGAAGAAGAAATTATTAAGATAATAGATTTATATGATAAATTCTATACTTTATTTGGACTTGATTATCATATTGAATTATCTACAAAACCTGAAAAAGCTATTGGTAGTGATGAAGTATGGGAAAGAGCTGAAACTGCCCTTGCTAATGCTATGAAAAATAGTGGAAGAGAGTACAAATTAAACCCTGGTGATGGAGCATTTTACGGTCCAAAACTAGATTTCCAATTGAAAGATGCTATTGGAAGAATATGGCAGTGTGGAACTATCCAATTAGACTTTAACTTACCTGAAAGATTTGATATTTCTTATATAGGAGAAGATGGAGAGAAACATCGACCAGTAATGGTTCATAGGGCTATGTATGGAAGTATAGAGAGAATAATGGGAGTATTAATTGAACATTATGCAGGAGCCTTCCCATTATGGTTAGCACCTACTCAAGTAAAGATACTTACTATTAATGATGATGTAGTACCATATGCTAAAGAAGTTATGGATAAACTACAAAATGCTGGTATTAGAGTAGAGATAGATGATAGAGCAGAAAAAATAGGTTATAAAATAAGAGAAGCTAATGGAAGATATAAAATACCTGTGCAACTGATTATAGGTAAATCAGAAGTAGAAAATAGAGAAGTAAATCTTAGAAGATTTGGATCAAATGATCAGGAAACTATGTCTTTGGAGAATTTTGTGGAATTAGTATTAGAAGAATCAAGAGTAAAATTTAAATAAATAGGCTGATTCAAAAAATCGATTAATTCGAGGGTAAAAGATTAAGAGAAGAGTAGTAGCTCTTTTCTTTTTTATTATTTGCTTCTCTTTTCTTCAAATTTAAATTTTATTAGAGAGTTGTATTTGATTATATAGTAACCTGAGAAGAAGAAAGTTTTATTAATATAAAAAGGACTTTGACTACATGAGTCTATGTTATCAAAGTCCAAAGGAAATATTTTAATTTGTTTTTGATTTTTTTACTAGCACTGCTCAGTAAAGAAGCTTTTTATTTAGGAGTTATTCCTTTTTAGCTTTGGAGTTAGCTTCTTCTACTCCTTCTCGATGCACATCATAGTTAAATCATCTAAAATAGATAGACCATCTAAAAAGACCTTTAAATCATTATAGATATTAACTAATGTATCTTCTGCACTATCTTTAGATGATTTAGAAAGTGCATTTTTAAGCCTATCAACACCGTAAAATTCATCATTTTTATTTTGAGATTCATTAATTCCATCTGTGTAAAGGAATAACTTATCTCCCTTTTCTAAAGTTAGTTGTTCAGTTTTAAAATTTAATATACCTGGAAAATCTTTTTCAGAAAAAAGACCCAATACCTGACCTTTTCCTTTAAGTTCAAGAATTTCTCCACTATTTTTTACTACTAAAGCAGGTTCTTGAGCCGCTTTACAATAATTAATTTCCCCAGTATTCTTATCAATTTCTAAATAAAATAAACTAATAAACTTTCCAGCAGGAAAACTTTCTACAATGGCTTCATTAAGATTTTTTAATAGCTGTGAAGGTTCTTGAACTTCCTTTGTATTGCTAACTAAATGTACTTTGAACATAGTAGAAAGTAGTGACGCTGGAATACCATGTCCAGCAACATCTGCAAAAGCAACAGCTATATTGCCATTGGGTAAAGTGATAAAATCATAAAAATCTCCACCAATATCTTGGCTAGGTTTGTATTTTACAGAGAATTTATATCCATTAATTTTTGGGTATGTTTGGGGTAAAAGATTTTTTTGAATTTCACTAGCCATTCTAAGTTCATCTTCAAGTTCTGAATACAATTTGTATAATTGTTCATTTTTCTTTTTAAGTTCAGTTTCTCTTATGGTTAATTGGTCAAATAATCTCTTATTTTCTTTAATAAGTCTATTTTCCTTGTCAACTTTTTTTAATATATGAATTAGCTCATCTTTTTTAAAGGGTTTTGTTAAGAAATCACTAGCTCCAAGTCTGATGGCATTAACAGCCAAATTAACATCTGTTTCTGTAGTAAGCATAACAGTTGGAACGTGTTTTTCTTTAGGCTTAAATTTTTCTATAAATTCTAATCCATTCATTTGAGGCATTTCGTAATCAACTAAAATAATGTCAGTTGGAGTATCAGAGAGAATTTTTAATGCTTCTACTGGGTTTCCAAAAGAAACAGTTTCAAAACCTTCCTCTTCTAATACAGATGAAATAAGAGTTCTCATAAATCTAGCATCATCAATAATAGCTATTCTAATATTTTTCTCTTCTTCTAGAGAGATAATATCATTAATGCTATTATAAACTTCAAAATATCGATCAAGATTAACCATACTAATAAGTTTTTTTATTCTATTAGAGGGAATAACAAATTTACATTCTCCTTTAACTTCTGCAATTTTCTTTTTAATATAGATAAGAACACCTAAACCAACAGATTCCATATAATTAAGATTAGATAAATTGAGTAGAAGTTTATGTTTTTTTTCATCTAACATTTGGTCAATGATTAATTTTAATTTATAGGCATTTTTAATATTAAGTTCAGAATTAATTTCCAACACTTGCCACCAATCATATTCCTTAATGTCCAATTGAAGATTTTCTTCTTTCTCAAAAAATCTATTGATAGAATCAATTAAAGGTCTTATATTAGTTATCTTAATGTAACTAATATCGACAACTCCTTTTTTAAAGGTTTCAACTATATCAGTACTAAGAAGTTCCTTATCAAAAACTACAATAATGGGCAAATTTCTAATTGTAAAATTAATTTCATTAAGATGATCTACACCTTCTTGATCAGTAATTAGTAAATCAAAAGAATCTTTTGTAGTTTTTTCACTATAAATTGAACAAGAGTAGTTTTCTCCAATTAGGCTACTATAAATTTTTTTTTCTAATTCTTTATTTAAGAATTTTAACAAAATCTTTTTCATTATACCACCTGTCTGTCTTTAATTACTGTTAATAATGAAACTCTAATACATATAAATACTAATAATTATAAAAATTAAACTTTCAATATTAGAAACAGGCCGCTTTCAAAGCGGCTCTACATGTTTTTTATAATATTAGCTAATACACCATTTATAAATTCTGATGATTTATCTTCACCATATTTTTTTGCAAGTTCAATAACTTCGTTGAGGATTATTTCCTTACCAATTTCAGTATGAAAAAGTTCATAAGTTGCAAATCTTAATAATGCTCTTTCTACTAATCCTAATCTATCTAAGTTCCAGTTTTCCATGTTTTCAGAAATTTTTTGGTCAATAACAGTTAAATTATCTTTTATTCCCATAAGAGTGCCTTTAACAAAATTAATTTGTTCTTCTTGTAACTCTTGACTTTCTTCTCTATTAGCATAAAATTCTCCACTGTTAAGTTCTTCTTTATTAATATCAGCTTCAAATAAATATTTGAAGACTATTTCTCTAGCTAATCTTCTACCCATAATTACTCCTCATTTAATCTTTCTTTTAAAAACACCTTGATTTTTTTATACATATTCGAATAATTATATCCTATAATCGTAAATAATGCAAGGATTAATGAAGATATAAGGCCGTATTTGATATAGGTATGAGCTAAAATATAGCCACAAAACCCACCGAAAATCTTTTTTCTATTATGAAATAGTTTTTCTATAATTTCCCCAACATTATTCATTCATATCACCATTTTTAGTAATATTAGTTTTTTTACTATCAATTTCTTGTATTTTTACCTCTTCAATTTTAACTTTTTCTACAGGATAATTACCTTTAGAAGTGTGTAATAATTTATTGGTTATTATATCTATCTTTTCAACATCAATGTTTAATTTTTCCTTTAACTCATGTTCAATAATTTCCTGAATTTTTGAATATTCACTTGTCAAATTAGGTAAAGTATTAATGTCTAATTTCAAATTGATTTTTATACCTTTTTTTCCTTGAGAACTGAGAACTTTTACATTTTTTACATTGGGATTACTTTCGACAATACTCTTAATGAGGTTATTGACACTTGAAGAACTAACTTTTACAAATCCTTTGTCACCTTTAAACTCATAGGCTTTGTCATCTTTGATAAAAATACCAACAAGTTTTTCTACAAACAATAAAAAATAAAACAAAGAACCAATAAATAAACTAGCTCTAAAGATTAAATTATGAAAATCAATAACTTCTGAATATAAAGGAATTATACTAGTTAAAATACCTATGATTGATAAGATAGCAATTCCTATCCACCCTATGAAAAATAAAAATTTAATAATCATTTTTGCCCTCCCATTAATAGTGTACAATTAACTCTATCTTCTTTTTGAGAGAAAGTCAATACCTATAATTATTTTACTAAAAAAAAATTAAATTTCTTTTATAATTTTCCCTTATTATTTAAATAAACTTAGTAAAAAAGAGGGGTAAGCCCCTCTAACATTTCTATACTATTTCAGGTTCTTGAACCTTTTCGATTTCACTTTCAGTTTTGGGAATATGAACCTCTTGAACGATTACATTTACCTCAACAACTTTTAGCCCGGTCATTTCAGTAATTGCTCTTATGATATTTTGTTGTACTCCGCCAGCCACTTCTGGAATAGAAACTCCATATTCAACAACAATGTATGCTTCTACTGTACATTCTTTTTCACCAACTTCAACTTTAACACCTTTAGCAAAGTTTTTTTTACCAAAAATTTTGTTTACTTCGTCAGCTACTCCTCCGCTCATTTTATGAACTCCATTAACTTCCATAGCTGCCTTTGATGCAACTATTCTTACTACTTCATCAGCAATTTTAATATTACCTACTTCAGCCATAA
>CAZFBB010000100.1:0-11338 GCA_964517235.1 uncultured Fusobacteriaceae bacterium | reverse complement strand
AAAGATTTTCTTTTGGTAATTTTTACCTTAATAGAAATTTTTTAAGAAAAAAAAAGTTAGGAAATTTACAAAATTTCCTAACTCTTTTATTTAAGCTTCTTTTTTTCTAATCCTAATCTTAATTTTTATTTTTTATACTAAAATGGTTTTTGATTATAACAATCTACATTTTCTCCCATTGTTACACCTAATTTCCCTGTAAATACTTCAAAGAAACCTATTCTATCCTTTACTCTATAGTCATTAGGTATACCCGCTTCTAATCCACCATTAATAACATTTATTGTAACTCCAAAACCTGGTAGTCTATTTGCTGATATATCTTCAGCATCTGGAATCCAATTACCTGCCATAACATCGTGACAACTTGGCTTTGGTTCCTGCGGAGTCATCCAAAACCATATTGCAGTCATAAACCCTAATTTTCCATCTTCTGCTACTGCATCCGGATTATTAAGAAGTATATTCTTATCTCCATAAATAACTTCGCTCATGTACCCATAGTTATAATTCCAACTAAGTTGAATAGGTCCCCTTCCATGATAACTTTCTGTTGGATTTGGTGGATATATTACATTATCACTTTGCGTATACCCACCTACTGAATCTTTATTATAATTTACCTCTTCATTAAAATATAATCCCCAAGCATATCTACCACCAGGAGCTGTATCCCATCCGCCTGTAGTTTCATGACTTATATTCGCAAGAAAAGCTGCCAATTCTCTCTTTCTTATTTCATCTGTACCTTCTTTTAAAAATTTACCATAATCAACGATTTGAACTAATGGTTCTACATTTTTTAGCCAATCAGCATTATAATCTCCATCTACTCTAATTACCTTTTCTTCCTTGGTAATTTTATCTAACCTTACTACCTTTACTGCATAATTTTTAGTATAGATTTTTAATTTAATACTTGATATATCAACTAATGCATTGACAAAATTATCATAGGTATAATACTCTGGAGTATCTGGCTTCCCTGATATCTCCTCCCATCCCGGTGAACCAAATTTTCTTGGGAAAAATTCTTCATACATATCAAATGTAATTAATGAAGATATCGTTGTATTCACCGCTGTAGGTATATATAGTGGATCTATTCCTTCCCACTCTGCACTAATCTCAGCATCAGTTAATATACGACTACTTCCCAAGTTCCCACTTGTATCTCCTCCAGTTTCACTACCAGTATCTCCATTGCCAGTATCTCCACCGTCAACACTTTCATCTGGATTATCGATTACTTTAGTAAATTCATTTGATTTTGTATGATAAACTACTCCATCTTCTTCATAAAGTAAAATTACTTGTAATTTGTGTGTTCCACTAGCAAGATTCGTTAATAAATATTTTTCATTTTGTACCCCTTCAAATGATGGTTTAACAAGTTGATTAGATCTATATATTTCTAGTCCGTTTAATAGGATTGCATATTTATCAGCTTTTACACCATACCATATATTCCACTCCACTTCAAAAGTACCTCCTACAGGACTTTTCCATTCTGATACTTGAGGTGGGTTTGCACTTGGATGAACTTGACCATATTCACCATTAGTTACATTAAAATTCATTCCTTTAGATTCTATTGTAACAACCTCTACCCTGTCTTTATCAAGGTCTACTACTAGCTGTCCAAATTCATTCATTACTTTTACATCTCCATCTTCTTTATCAAGAAGAATTAATTCAAGACTTTTATTATTAGTTATTTTGGTATTAATACTAATATCTTCCTTTCCTATATTAGTTACTTGATACTCTCCTATTTGACCCTTTTGACCCTTTGACAAATTCATATTTCCATTTATATTTTGTTCATTTGAATTACAAGCAACAATAAATATTGCACTTAAAGAAAGTAATAGTTTTTTCATTTCTGCCTCCTCTTAATTTATCTCTTTCCATACACCCCACTGGCCAGTTGTTCCCGGTTCTTCATTAGTTGTCCACCACTTTGCTTCATAATTTTTGTTGTTATGTGTCACTTTATCACCTGTATTATATACTATTCCTTTTTCCCACGGTGTATATACTGGTTTTTGACTTTGTAACTCCGCTACTCTATTTTTTCCTATAGTTAATCTTTCATAATATTTTATATTATTCGTATTTGCACCTTTTACTACTGCATCATTAACTGCATTTTCTGCATTATTAACTAAATTTTCTAGTATACTCAATTCATTGTAAGTATATTCATTTGCTTCTACTTCTGTTTCAGGTAGTTTTACCAATTCATTTTCTGCTATTAAAATAAGCTCATCTACTGTAACTTCTTGCCCTCCATTATTGTTTCCTAATTGATCATTTATAGCTTTCAATAAGCTAGTATCATCCTTAGTATCTTGTGATATTTCCCATATCATTATCCCACCTGCAAAATTATCTTGAACAAATTTAGTTTTTCTCTTAATTGTGTCTATTCCATTATAATACCCATAAGTTGTATCATAATCACCATATGGTGCCTGTGGATTTGTAGCTACTATAGCTTTATATCCAGCCCAACTTGGTCTAGCATAAAATGGAACACCCAAATTCAATTTGCTACTAGGTACATTTCTAGTCTCATTCCAATATCTATAACAATTTATTGACCAATCATAACTAGAATGATTTCCATTACTAGAATCATACGCCATTATATTAACCATATCCATCATAGCAAGAGCATCATCTGTAATTCCTCCTGCTCCCCACAGTACTTGTCCACTTTCAGTAACTCCTCCCATTACAGCAGCTGAAAGTAAACCTCCCCTTAAATCTAACTCTTGTCTTAATAATGACATTAAGGCATTATAATTTGCCGATGAACTACCTGGATCTGGATATTCCCAGTCTAAATCTACACCGTCTAAGTTATGCTTGTCATATAAAACCATAATATCTCTCACAAGATTTTCACGTCCAGTAGCTGTACTAGCAAGTGTTTCAAATCTTCCATCTAATTCTTGACCATTATCGGACCATCCACCTACAGCAATGCTCACTTTTACTCCATTAGCTTTTGCTAATTCTACTATTTTTGCCAATTTAGCTTCTCCATCAAGAGGTTTTAACGTTCCATCTACATTTGGTATAGCAAATGAATATATAATATGAGTTAATCTTGTGTAGTCTATTTCTTCAGCACTCCCCGACCAGCTTGGCATATATCCAACAACACGTTTTTTACCTGCTGTAACCATATTCTTATTAATAAGATTTCTAACTTGTATACTCTCCTTTTCTTCTTGGCTTTTACTACAACCTATTAAAAATATTAAAGATAATAATGCTAAAAGTGTAATTAATTTTTTCATTTTTCTCCTTTACAAATAAAAACTCTAAAAGGAAGCTGACCTTAGTCAGCTTCTACTCTACCCTCTACTCTACTCTTACTCTACCCTCTACTCTACATATGCTTTTCCAATTGAATTTAATAAACTATTCATTTCTGTTCCAGGTAAATCTTGGGTTAATTCCCAAATCATTGTACCTTGAGTTCCAATTCTTTTTGCATATTTTACCTTTTCTGCTACTGCTTTTGGAGTGTCATAATAAATAAGTACTCCTCCATCATCAACAAATCCAATTTGTTTATATGGATCTCTTGGATCATAACTAGTTGGTGCGTGTGGATATTGAGTTACTATATCAGAATAACCTATGTATTTATACCCATTTAATCCTTGACCTATATCTATTTTCTTTTGGCTCAAGTCATAACCATAAAATGGCAATCCAACTATAATTTTTTCTTTTGATACATTTTGACCAGAACCTTGCCAAGTAGACCATACTCCCGTCCAATATTGCATAGCTGTTTCTACTGAATAAATAGGATTATCTGCACTTTGTCCAGCATATCCACTTGCTACTTCATAAAGAGCTGAATGTGGTCCTATTGGTGATTTATCCCATGAACCAGTAAAGTCATAAGACATTAAACCTATCCAATCTAAATAGTTTACTACATCAGCATCATAATTATTACCATACCAAGGTGTAGCAAATACTGCTGCTGATATAAGCATATCTGGTCTTTTTGCTCTTAATTTTTTTGCTAATAAAGTCATACCATAAGCTGCTGGATCTGCTCCTGTTTCAACATTTCCACCCCACTTATCTGTACCACGAGTTCTTCCTCCTCTTTCTGCTGTTCCTGGAATTTCAGGATCTTGCCACCAACATTCAAGGTCTAAATCTACTCCATCTAAATTATATTTATCAACAAAAGCAATTATATTATTTGCTGCAACTTCTATAAGTTCTGGATTAGTTTTATATTTTTCAGCTAACCATAAGAATCCATAATCAATAGCTCCACCTACAGCAATTGATACAGTATTTCCATTGGCTTTTGCTAAACTAACAATTTCTGGTACCCATTTATCTAAATCAGTAAGTGCTTTTGGACTAAATGTTCCATCTGCTTTTTGATCAAACTCCAAAAATGCTATATTAATATGTGTAGTATTTCCCCATGCAATTTGAGTCATGTCTACTTCTGGTTTCCATGTAGGTACATATCCAATTACTCTTTGTTTTCCATTAAATGGAGGAGCAAATGGAGGATCTAGTACTATACTTCCATCTGGATTTATATCTGCCCCTTTTAATTCTTCTTTATAATTTACATTTGTAACTACGGTACCACTACTAGCTATAATATGTGTATCTGGTGTTACTGTAGCAATATATTTATGTGTTTCATTTGCATAAGCATTTGCTACAACTTTTACTTCTGTTCCTCCAAGGAAAGTATCAAATATTACTTTACCTCCCCAACTTCCACTTTTACTTACTCCATTAACAGTGATAACAGGAGTGAATAAACTTTGTGTAAAAGATGGCATTCCTATATTTACTTCTAAAATTCCAGTTTGTGTTGCTTCTTCTACATATGATAAATTAACTGTTGTTACAGTATCTTTTACTATATTTACTGGATTAGCATCTAATATCGGTCTATATGTTTTAGCTCCAATTACTACTGTTTCTACTTGTATATCATATAATTTCCCAGCTTCTAATCTGTCAAATCTAAGACTTTGTCCAAAAGCTCCTTCTTTTGTTAAGTTTCCTACAGTAACTTTTGGTACAAAGGCATTTTCAGAAAATATAGGTTTAGCAATATCTATTACCAAATCTCCTCTAGTTAAAGCTCCTGCACCTATAGTTAGTTGTTTTTTATCACTTATTCCATAAGCTATAGCACCATTTACCATAGCTCCAAATACCACTTGAATATCATGTGTACCAGCTGTCATATTAAGTTCAGTACTTAACATATTCATGCTACTACCGCTCCTTACAACTGCCCCTTCGTAAGCAAGAGTACCGTCTACATAAATAGCCCATGTATCTACTAACTCTTGTGTAGTCCAGTATACAACTCCACCTATATAAACAGGTGTGTCTTCTGTATATTTTTCCCAACTTTTAACTTCTATAGAAGGTTTATACGTTATACCACTTGTATTTGTAGGTAAGCTAGTAGGATAATTTCCACTAGTTATAGCATAACTTCTACTACCTACAATCTCTCCAGTTGATACTTTACTTGCATAATATTTTGTTACTCCTTGTTCAACTGTTGCAAAAACCATTTGTCCATTGGTAAAATCAGTTACTTTTTCAAATGTAGCTTTTAAATTTACTGTTTTACCATTATTAATTGTTACTATATTATTATTTACATATGCTAATTTGCCATCAAGATATAAAGCAGCTTTTCCCTCTAAAAATCTTCCATCTTCAAAACCGGCTACTATATCAAAAGTTTTTTCTCCTTTAATTAAATTAAAGTATAAACTTTCTGAAAACTCTTTTTTGCTAGGTAATTCCTCTGGGAACTCTAAACTTCTATCAGTAAGAGTCACTAATTTTTTTTTATTTATTTCAAAGAAAGTTTTTGTCTCTTTAGATAAAAGTTTTACTTTATCTTCATTAACAAAATCCCCTTTACTATCATTTTTTTCTATAGCTACTAAACTATTGTCTTTTGCCATGAGTGTTGCACTTAGGCTCATTCCTTCCTTTACCAAATTAAGGTTAATCACTTCATCTGAAGTATTCTTAAACTTATATCCTTCAAAACTTGCTTCTTGCCCCTTTTCTAACTTAAGAGTACCCTCA
The DNA here is from genome assembly GCA_964517235.1 of uncultured Fusobacteriaceae bacterium. Taxonomy (GTDB): domain Bacteria; phylum Fusobacteriota; class Fusobacteriia; order Fusobacteriales; family Fusobacteriaceae; genus CAZFBB01. The sequence continues at coordinate 5,209 of CAZFBB010000100.1, read as the reverse complement.
ATTTTATCTTCTTCTCTACTACATCCCATAATAACTAAAAGCATTAGAGAAAGAAGTATACTTAAAAATTTTTTCATTTATCCTCCTATTTTATCCACTTTTACCATAGCCAAAGCCACAGAGCAGAGCTCTGTGACTAAATTATTGTAGATTAAAATCCATAGTTGCAAGCTCTGTTTTAAATCCATTATAGATTACATCTAAAAGTTCTGTACCACCTCTTGCTGGTGAATCTCCTGTAATCTCCCAAACTATAATTCCTCCATATTGATTTTGATTTACAAAATCTACTTTATCTTGTAAAGACATTTTATCCTCATAAGTGTAAAATTCTCCAAGTTCGGCACTATAAAGGTATGGTGAATTATTGTACGGATCACGATATTTAACAAATCTAGGATCTTTTTCCATTTCTATTAAATAGTAGTATGGATTGTTACCTGCAGCAACTCCACCATCCCATACTCCTTTAGCTCCTCCATTTGCACTTGCAAATAATCCAGGGTAAGTATCAGGATATGGACCATCATTTTTAACTTCTTTCCATCCTCTAGAGTAGAATGGTGAACCTATTACTAATTTTTCCTTAGGTATACCAAGTCCAAGGAAGTTTTCTAAACACTCTTCTACACTAAGTCCAGTATGTGGATCTCCCGGATTTTTACTAAGTGCTGAATGATGTCCTGTAATTGGATCCCATGCTCCATGTAAGTCATATGTCATTAAGTTAATAAAGTCAACATATTTAGAATACTCAGCCGGTTCTGTTAACTGTACTTTTTCTGCTGAAGCATTAACTGCAGTTGCAAGTTGATAGTATCTTCCATCTTCTTCTCCAGCTTTATTAAGTGCTGCTCTTAAATCTTTAAGTAATAATGTAAAGTTCTCTTTATCTTCAGGTTTAGCATGTGGATTACCTTGATCATTTGGATTATCAGTTGTATCTGGTTCTCTTGGTACTCCTGGGAATTCCCAATCTATATCTACACCATCTAACTTCCATTCTCTAAGATATGCCACAACACTGTCTGCAAAGATTTTCCTTTCTTCAGCTGTATCTGATATTAAAGAGAAATTTGCCGATTGTGACCATCCTCCAACTGATACTAAGAAACTAACTTGTGGATATTCTTTTTGTAATTCTCTTAATTGCCCTAAGTTACCTGAATCTTTTCCACCCCAGTCAGTATGTCCACCCATAGATTGATTTATAGCCGCATCTGTATCAAAATGTGCTATTTTACCATTTTTAATAGTGGCAAATGCGTAGAATACATGTGTTAATTTATCCAATGGCATTAAGTGTGGATAATATTGATTATGCCCACCATATATTCCCCATTCTGGAAAATACATAACAATTTTTTTCTTGTCTAATTCTGCAGGCCTAGCTGTAGTTCCCTTCCAGATAAATCCTTTATCTTCTACTCCTGGTCCTATTAACTTCCATTCAGTTGCAGTATCTGGACTTTTACCCTGTGCCCATCCAGTTGCTTCATAAATATTTCCATTGTAATAAACTCTATCTCCAGCTGTATAAACATATTTTGCTTCCCATGGTCTTGCACTAGGAAGGTTTATAACTTCTTCACTATAAGAGACTATTATATTATTCGTTGTAACTTTCTCTACTACAACACTTGCTGGATTAACACTTGGAACATATTGATTTGAAGTATTTACAAAAGTATTAGCTTTTACTTCTACTACTTCTCCTACTACTTTTGTTATATTTTTTGTTTCTCCCCAGTTAAATGGAACAACTTGACCATTTATTGTTATTTCTGGGGTAAATATAGTTGTTGCAAAAGTTGGATTTGCAAGTATTACTGTTACAGTTCCTGTTTCAACTATTTTTTCATTGTATGTTATTATGACTTCTTCCAAAGTTGTATCTGAAACAACAACTTGGTTCTTGTCTGCCATTCCTTCATATGATTTATTCCCTTCAGTATGTGCACTTGCTAGTACACTATAAGTATTTCCTGAAACTAAATTGTCAAATACTATACTTTGACCAAAATCAACTGCTTTTGTTACTCCATCAACAGTAACTTCTGGTACAAAATTAGCTGTAAATGTTGCAGGTGCTACATTTACTTTTAAACTTGCAGGTTTAGCACTTCCCATAGCTATATCAAGTGTTTTTGCATCAGATATTCCATATTTAACTTGACCATCAACATCACTAGCAAATACAACTTGAATATTATTTAAGCCTTGAGGAAGGTTTACTTCACCATAGTGCATATTCATGCTACTACCTGATTTTGTTACTATTCCTTCATAGACTAAGTTTTCATTTGAATAAATAGCCCATTTATCTAAGATGTTTTGAGTCGTCCAGTAAACAACTCCACCAATTTTTACTATATCATCTGTTGTATACTTATTCCATGTAGCAACTTCTATTGCTGGTTTATAAGTTATACCTGTTGAGTCTTTTACTAATTTTTGTGGGAATGAGAATGTACTAGTTACATTTTTCATAATTGCACTTCTTCTTACATTTTCATTAATACTATAAGCTCTTGTCCCTAGGAATTTTACCCCTTCACCATCATTTTTAGCAAAAACTACTTGTACTTTATGTGGTGGCTCATTTGTATTAAATGCAAATTTAAGTGTTGCCCCAACTCCATTTATAACAGGTGCTTCTACTACTGCAGCTAATTTGTCATTAACATACAATGCTCCCTTACCATATAGACTATTTTGTCCATAGATTCCTGCCATAACTTCATAACCGTTTTCAACCTCTACCATGTTAAAAGTTGAATTCTTCTCGTAAACACCTTGATATTCTGATGCAAATTTGATGCTAGCTTCATTATTGATTACTCTTACTTTTTCATTAAAAGGAAGTGTAACTATCCCCTTGCTAGTAAAATCTGATACCAATTCTTTGTTTACATAATTTTCTTTCTCTAGAGAAACTACCCCTATATTAACCGCTCCTTGTTGACTATTAGTTTCTTTTACTAAAGCCAAATCTTTCCCTTCTTCACTAGCTGTAATTTCAACTACATCATCTTGTAAATTTGTAAATTTAAAACTACCTAATGAAATAGATTCTTGTGAATTCAAGGTAAATTTACCTTGTACTTCTTCTTCTGCTTCTTTTCCCAAACAACCTGTTAATAGAAAAGTAAGAAGTAGAAGTAAAGCCCATGCACGTTTCATAAAAACCTCCTTAAATTTTTTAATAAATTATTTTACTTAATTTATCTATTTTATTTATAACAGATTTTTTCAAATAAAACAAATTTTTATGTACTAATTTTGTATCTTATGTACTGAAATGGTTTTAAAATTTTAGAAGTCTTTCTTTTTTATAGAATCTTAAGTTATTTTTATTCATTTTTTTGCATGTAAAAATAAAAAAAACCAGACTCAATCTGGTTTGTAAATTAATGAATATTATTTTCAGTTATTTATCAATAGAAAAGCATCTCTTGGGAAGTTGAGATGCTTTTCTTTTAGTTTTATTCGGTGTTGAGAGTTTTATACTACTCACAGAATTTATACCACATACGGAGGAAAAATTCAAGAAAAATAAGGAAACGTATTATTATTTTTGAAATTTATAGTTTTATTTTAGTTATTTTAATTTATTTTTTTATAATTTTTTTATGATTTTTGAATTTTTATTTATTTTTATCATAAAATAATACTATACTAGGATTTTCTTCTTTTAAGAAAAAAATGAAATTATTTAGTTCAACATAAAGCTTATTTCTATTGTAAAAAGAAATAATATTATAAATAAATTCATTTTTCAACTTTTCACTTTTTAGCTCATTTAAAATTGGTAGATAATTTAAAATACAATTTTTATCTTTTTTTTTCATATTTTTTAACAATAATTTAAAACCTTCCAAATACTCTAATTCTCGATATATTTTAGGTTCTTTCAACTCAAAATCGAAAAAATCCAAAATAAATCTTCTTCCATCACTATTTTTATCTAAATAATAAGCTATCTTTCCTAAAGACAAACTCCTTAAACCATACAAATGTTCCTTTCCTACCTTTATATTTTTTTTTAATAAAGAATAATTCTTTTTTATCTCTTCTTTTTCACCCATTTCTAAATAAACTTCACACAAATTTAATTTGGCCCAATAGAGATATTCTTTTCCTCTCTCTCTTTTTTTTATAATATTTTTATATATTTTAATTGATTTTTTATACTCTTTCATTTTATAAAAAGTATACCCTTTTGCCATTAACATATCTAATCTTTGCTCATTTGATAATAATAAATCTAGCATCTTATTCAAATAAAATAAACTTCTATTATAAAAACCTTTTGTCCTATATATTAGAGAAAGATTTTGATATATTAGTTTTCTTTTTTGATCTACTTTGTTAGTTAAAAGCTCCTCATATTCTTTTTCAATTGGTTCTATAGATTTTGGATCTCTCAAAACAGCACAAGCTCTTGTTAATTCTAATATTACTTCTACTTTCTCTTCTCCATCATCAATTTTATTTATAAGAAAAGTACATAATACTCTGGTAAGTGAGTAGTTTCTTACTTGAGTACTTTTTTCCAGCATTTTTTTATACAATTTTATTTGCCTTTTACTCGCTAATTTCAAAATAGTCAAATTTTCCCTTATAAAGAGATTTTTCAAATTTTTTTCATTATCAATTTTATCAATTTCTTCCAACATTAAGTTAATAAATTCTTTTTCATCATCTTCTTTACTTGTTAAGAAATAATCTAAATCAATCTTTTTCTCTATTTTCCTTTTTGAAAGAATCTCATTTATCTTTTCCACTAATAATTTAATATTTTCTTCAGTTGGTTTTTTTATTCCCCTTTCAATGGAAGTTATATATCCTTGAGTATATATTCCAAAAGCTAATTCTTCTTGTGTAATATCGTTCTCTTTTCGTACTCGTTTTAGTTTTTCATTTATATTTAAAAATTTGCACATAACTCCTCCTAAAGTCATAAAACACCACTTAAAGTGGTGAATCTAATAGCCCTATAAGGACTTTTTACCACTATGGGGCTAAAGCTTTCTGAACAACTTATTAATCGTTAACTATTTTAATTTATTTGCATAACAGGTGTCTTTCTTTTTCATGCTGAATTATCAATTTAAATCAGAAAATAACATATGCTATTTTATTTTTTGTTTTTCTTTTATTAATTATACAATTCAAAATTAATAAAAAAAAACCGTCATATTGACGA
>CAZFBB010000099.1:0-11374 GCA_964517235.1 uncultured Fusobacteriaceae bacterium | reverse complement strand
AAATTATCAACAAGATTGTATAGTGAATAACTAGTAGTGAGTAGTTAATCATTGAAAGACCTTTTTTGTAACCAATTACGCAGTTGAAACGGACAAGTACTTATTTTATAATAGGTAGTATTAAGATTAATCATAAAGTTTTATTTTAAATCAAAGTATAGAATTTTTTAAATAAAGGTTAAACTTTATAAATAAAAGGCTTTTATGGGTAAAAATACATAGGTAGAACCTACTTACTAAATTAGCATAATTCGCTAAAAAAAGTTAGTAATTCTTGATTTTTCTATAAAAAAAAGAGGCTAAAAGCTATTTGCCATAAGCCTCATGTTAAATATTTTTTTTATCAGTGATTAGTTTAAAATAAACATCTTACTTATTAAGTCAACTTTTTCCCAATTAAACCATCATTTCGTTATCAACATTTATAAGCCTTATAAAAAATATGGACTTGCGACTACAACTGTTAAAAATATTAATAAAGATAATAAATCTTGATTTTGTAATTTTTATAGTAAAGTCTGTAAATCAAAAAAGAAAAGAACTCGTTAACTGAGATTGCTGAAAAAGTCCTATTTAAAAAATTTCATAAATAATTTCATTGATTTTATTGGATTATAATTCATTTGAATTATGAAAAATTAAAATTTTTAGACTTTTTCAGTGACCTCTAATTAACTAATCCTTTTTATCTAATCTTTTTCTATTTTTACACTTTGGATGACTAGAACATTCTAAGAATTTGCCCCATCTTCCCTCTTTAATAACAAAGGCACTTCCACATTTTTCACACTTACCTGCTTCAGCAAGTATTTTTTTATTTTCAGCTTCTTCCTTCATAAACCAATCGTTAACAAGGACATAACCGTCTTTTTCAGATAATTTCCCCTCTTTAGCCTTAGCTTTAAGCTCTCTGTTTAGCTTGATTCTCACACCATCTTTTTTATAGTCTACACTTTCTAGATAATGTCCAAATCTTCCCGGTTTTATAAAAATTCTAGCTCCCTTATCTGTTACCATATCTGTTGGTTTACCTTTAGCTTCTGCCAAAGCCTCCTCTACTAATACTTTCATTGGCATTATTCCATCTACTTCTACTATTTGCCCTTCTGCAAGCATTTTTTTAATGCTATTTGGCAGGGGAATTCTTATTTCATCCTCTTTAAAGTTTACACTTTCTAAGTAACTTCCAAATGGCCCTAATTTTAAAACTAATCTACTACCATTTTCAGCTACCATATCTGTTTCTTGTCCTCTACGCTTTTTTTCCCTTTCAGCAACAATTTCATTAACTATAATCTTTCCTTCTTTAAGTTGCTCTTTATCAAGGTTTATGCCCTTAAGAGATATCTTTTCTTGACAACTTTCATCTTCACAAGCCAAATATTTACCATATCTACCATTTTTTAATAACATAACTCCCTTCCCACAAGGGCAAATCACATCACTCTCTATACGCCTATTCATTATCTTCTCAGTTTCTTTATCAAAAACTTCAAGCTCTTTTTCCAGTGAACCATAGAATTTTTTCAGAATATCTATCCAATTAAATTCTCCAGCTTCAATTCCATCTAATTTTTCCTCCATTTCAGCAGTAAACTTAACATTCATAATAGATTTAAAATGCTTTTCTAAAGTTCCTTTCACTTCATAACCAAGTTCAGTTGGAATAAATTTTCTTCCATCTACTTCTACATAATTTCTCTTTTTCAAAGTTTCTATAATAGAAGCATACGTACTTGGTCTCCCTATCCCTTCTGCCTCAAGTTTTTTAACTAACGAAGATTCTGTTAATCTTGCTGGTGGTTTGGTTTCTCCCTCTTCTATATCCAACTTTGTTAACGGTAATATATCTCCATTTTTAATAACTGGGAAGTCTGCTGTTTTAAGTTCATCTTCATCTTTAAATATTTTATAATAACCATCAAAAGTTATTTTGTTTGCCAAACCTCTAAATTGATATTTTTCATACTCAGCAATTATCTCAAATTGCTCATATTGCATATTTGCAAATTGACTAATAAGAAATCTCTCCCAAATTAATTTATATAATTTATATTGATCATCAGATAAGTCTGATTTGATACTCTCAGGAGTAAGAGCTACATCAGTAGGTCTTATTGCTTCATGGGCATCTTGTATCTTTTTCTTATCCTTCTTTTCTTTGGAGTTACTTACATATTCTTTTCCATAATTTTCAACTATAAAATCTTTAGCCATTTCTTTTGCTTCTGGACTTAATCTTACCGAATCTGTTCTCATATAGGTAATAAGACCTTTATGCCCACCATCTATTGCTACTCCTTCATACAAACTTTGTGCAACTCTCATAGTTTTACTTGCACTATATGACAGGTAGGAAGCTGATAATTGTTGAAGAGTAGAGGTTTTTAATGGTTTTGGTGGTGTTTTAGTCCTCTTGCTCACTTTTGTTGATAAAACAATAAAGTCCTTTTTATTTATGTCTCTTTCTAATTTTTCCACTACTTCTTTGTCAAAAATTCTTCCTTTTTTCTCTCCATCAATTTTATATAGATTAAAATTAAATTCATCTTTAAATAATCCACTTACTTCCCAATAAGTTTCTTTAATAAATACTCTAATCTCATCTTCTAAATCACATATTAATTTTAGTGCAACTGATTGTACTCTACCTGCACTAGTATTAGAATCCAATATCCTCCATAGTAAAGGACTAATTTTATATCCAACTAACCTATCTAATATTCTTCTTGCCTGTTGTGCATCTACTTTATTAATATCAAGTTTTTTAGGTGCTTTAATAGCTGCTTGAATTGCACTTTTGGTAATAGCATTAAACTCAATTCTATTTGCTTCATCAATATCAAGCTTAAGGATATGACCAATGTGCCATGCAATAGCTTCTCCCTCTCTATCCATATCGGATGCTAGATATATTTTATCTGCTTTTTTCGCAAGAGCTCTAAGTTTTTTAGTCACTTCTCCCTTTCCCTTAATGGTAGAGTATGAAGGAGCAAAATCATTTTCTATATCTACACCAATTTTAGTTTTTGGCAAATCTCTTATATGTCCATATGAAGCTGCTACTTCATAATTACGTCCAAGTATCTTTTTTATAGTTTGCGCTTTCGCAGGTGACTCAACTATAACTAATTTTTTCTCAACTGCCACTTTATTCACTCCTTAATTCACTGTAATTTCAGGATTTATCCCTTTTGCCCTTAAATAGCTTTTCAAATCATCTTTATTAACTAAATAATAATCTGAACTTAGTTCTTGTAAAGTTTCCTCAAACTCCACTTCACTAATTATCATGCTATTTTTAAGATAAATCAAGTATTCTTTTGCTTCATCTTCAAAATTTAAAAATTCTTCTGGCAACAATATTCTTATATTTGTTTGTTCTTGGTAATCTATATCCATCAATTCAAAAACCTCATCTAACAAATCATTTATTTCATTTAATTTATAACCCTTATCAACTAGTTTTTCTACAATTTCCTTTTCTATCTTTTCTATATCTTTATTTGTACTTTCTAACAAATTATTTACTACTTCTACTAAAACTTCCAAAATTCTTGTTTCTTTTTTCATCTTTACTCCATTCTATTCATCCCTACCAAACCTACCACCACTAAAACTTTTTATAAAACCTTCTAATTCCATATTAGAGAGAATTACAAGTAATTCTGTTGCTTTTAATTTGGTTTTAAGTATCAATTCATCTAAACTTTTAGGAGTTATTAGTTCATTATATATTATTTCTTCTTCTAAAGATTCAAATTTTCTATCTATCTCTTTTTTATCCACTGTCCAATTATATTCTTCTAATATATCTTCTACCCTACTAACAAGTTTAGCTTCTCCCCTTTTAATAAGATTATTACATCCTTCAAATGAAGGATAATTTATCATGCCAGGTATAGCAAATACATCTCTACCTTCGTCTAAAGCAATCTTAGCGGTTATGAGTGAACCACCATCCTTATAACTTTCAGCAATAAGTATTCCTCTAGACAAGCCTGCTATAATACGATTTCTTCTAGGAAAAGTCCAACGTGCTGGTTCTTGTCCAAGGGGCAACTCACTTATTAATAACCCTTCTTCTTCAACCTTATCATAGAGGTTTTTATTACTTGGAGGATAGATAATATCTAAACCATTACCTACTACTCCTATTAAATTTCCTTTTTGTTTTAAAGCTACCATATGAGAACAAGTATCTATACCAAGAGCAAGGCCACTAACTATAGTTACTCCACTACTTACCAATTTTTTTACTAAGTATTCACATGCTCCCCTTCCTTCTCTAGTCATCTTCCTTGTTCCAACAACACCTATATTTTTATCAGTAAATTTTCTGTTACCCTTTACATATAAAAATGGAGGTGGATCTTGTATATTTTTTAATAAATATGGATAACTTTCATCTGTATACGGAATAATTTTTATTCTGTACTTTTCATTTTTCTCTAATATTTCATCTAAGCTCAAATCTACACTAGTATAAATTTTTTGTATTTTTTTCTTATCAAGTTGAAACTTTTCTGCTAGATTTTTTTCATTAAAATCATACATCTTCTCTATACTAACAAATTCTTTCATTAGTTTCAACAATAAAGTATCTGAAATCCCTATAAGTTTTAATTTATACCAGTTAATCATAATTTACCTACCTAACTTAGAATATACTTCAATTAACAATTCCTCTATACTTTTTGAATTTGGAAAAGCTTTTTGCCCCTCTTCTAAAAGTCCACTTGCAGAAGCAAGTCTTTCTCTAGCAATTTCAATATTTGCCATTACAATATAAACTCTCTCTTCTTTTCTATATTCTAAATATTTTTCATAATAAGTTATGGCTCTCGCATAATCTTCACTTAACTGATATGCCTGAGCAAGTCCTATATAAGCTTCATACATTTCAGGTTTTAGGTTAATAAAATTTGTATAGTATTCAATTGATTTTCTGTAATTTCCTAAAAATCTACTTGTTACAGCCACTCCAAATATATTACGATAATCTTTGTTTTTATCCTTTTCAAAAATTTCCAAAGCTTTTTGAAACTTTTCCTTTTCCATATATAAATTCCCCAAATCATATATAGCTTCACTATCTGTATAGTTATTTATTTCTATATAAGTTTCATAATAACTGTATAATTCTTTTTCGTATAAATCTTTTCTCCAGTTAGAATTTTCAACAGCTATCATATTCTTCAAATTTTTTACTTGATAAAGAAATAGTTCTGGATATTTAGTATTATAAATAGTTTCATCCTTTTCTTTATCTACCCTCACTACTGTTGCTTTTTTTATCAAATCATAACTTTCTTTGTATTTTCCACCTGCAGTATATACTTTTATTAAATAATTATTTAGAAAATCGTTATTCTTTATAGTTTTTTTTGCATTTGAAATAACTCTTTCAGCATAAAGATAGTCTCCCACTTCAAGGGCAAAGTCAACTTCTTCCAAAACTTCTTCTACTTCTACTACACCATTATCTCCTTGGTTTATATAGATTATTTCATTATTAAGTATATCTTCATTGGCAAAAATACCAATAGACACTACTAACATAATTAATAATATCTTTTTCATATCTTCTCCTTTATATTACTCACAACTTTACCTTGGTAAAAATGAGTTTCTATTTCTTCTCCAACTTCCAACTTTTCAATATCTTTTATTACTTTACCATTTTTTGTAGTGATAGTATACCCTCTTTTTAAAATTTCTTGAGGATTAATTCCTTTCAACCTTTCTGTTCTAAGGTTCAATTCACTTTTTTTATCTCTCAATTTATTATCTATCAAATTATTTATTCTTCTTTCATAATCTATCAAATTAAGGTTCTCATCTTCTATACCACTTATGAAATTCTTTAATATATAAGTATTTTTGAAGTTGTCTAATTTAATCTTTTCATTGTCTATCTTATTTTCAATAGCTTTTTTCAAGAATCTTTTTTTATCCTTCAATTCTACCTTTAATTTTTCCTTTTCGGGTATTACCAATTCACTTGCATGAGTTGGTGTACTTGCTCTCAAATCAGCTATAAAATCTGTGAGTAAAGTATCTATTTCATGTCCTACTGCACTTACTATTGGTTTTTTAGACTTATAATAAGCCATTGCAACTTCTTCTTTATTAAATGTCCACAGGTCTTCGATACTTCCACCGCCACGACCAGCAATAATTAAATCAATTTCTTCTATGCTGTTAAGAGTCTCTATACCTTTAATAATTTCTTTTTCTGAACCTTCTCCTTGCACCTTACAGGGATATATATAAAAGTTAATATTTGGAAATCTTTTTTTTCCTGTATTTATTATATCCTGAACAGCTGCTCCAGTTCCACTAGTTACTATTCCAATTGTTTTAGGAAGATAAGGCATAGGTTTTTTCTTGTCTATGTCAAAATAACCCTTCGAGGCTAATTCTCCTTTTACCTTTTCAAATTCCATATACAGCTTTCCTATATCATCCTCTTTTTCAACATGGTCAACTATTACTTGATAGTTACCATTTGCTTCATACAAACTAACTTTTCCAAATACTTTTAATAAATCTCCCTCTTTTAACTTTTCACTTATTTTTTTAAATTTATAATAAAAAGCAACACATTTGACACTAGCTTTTTCATCTTTTAATGTAAAATATAGATGACCTGATTTATAATAGGTAATATTTGAGACTTCTCCCTTTAAAAAAAAATCTCTAAGCAAGGGGTTTTCTTCTAAGAACCCTTTTACCATAGTATTTAGTTCATATACTGTATATATTCTATCTTTCATAAAAACCCCTTTTATTATTAACAATATTAAATTTCAAGAAGTATACCCTTTAGCCTCTTCATTTCATCTCTTTTTTCTATTGCTTTTTCAAAGTCTAATTCTTTAGCAAGGTCTTTTATTTCCCTTTCAAGAAGTTTAATATCCCTTTCTATCTCTTTTTTAGACCCATAAACTTTTTTTACTTTATCATCTTTTTCACTAAGATCAAGACCATAATCAAAATTTAATACTTCTTCACTTATTTCCCTAATAATGTTCTTAGGATTAATTCCATATTCAATATTATATTCTTCTTGCTTTTTCTTCCTACGTTTAACTTCTGATATTGCTGTATTAATAGATTTTGTCATTTTATTCGCATAAAGTATTACTCTTCCATTTACATTTCTTGCTGCTCTTCCCATTGTTTGTATAAGTGATCTTCTACTTCTAAGAAATCCTTCCTTGTCTGCTTCTAGTATAGCTACCAAACTAACTTCTGGAATATCAAGTCCTTCTCTTAACAAGTTTATTCCAACTAAAACGTCAAATTCTCCCTTACGAAGCCCCCTTATTATTTCTGTTCTTTCAAGAGTATCTATATCTGAATGCATATATTTTACTTTTATTCCAAAATCTAAATAATAATCTGTTAATTCTTCACTCATCTTTTTCGTAAGAGCAGTAACTAATACTCTCTCTCCCTTTTCTACTCTTATTCTAATCTCTTCTAACAAATCATCTACCTGATTATCAGTAGGTCTTATTTCTATTTCAGGTTCTACTATTCCTGTTGGTCTTATTAACTGTTCAGCTACATTTTCTCCACTTTTTTCTACTTCATAATCGCCCGGTGTAGCACTTACATATATTATTTGATTTGACTTTTCCAAAAATTCATCAAATCTAAGTGGTCTATTATCAAGTGCACTAGGAAGTCTAAATCCATTTTCTACTAATGTAGTTTTCCTACTTCTATCTCCATTGTACATTCCACCTATTTGTGATACTCCTATATGAGATTCATCTATAAATATTAGATAATCCTTTGGAAAATAATCTAATAAAGTATATGGCGTAGCACCAGCAGGTTTACCAGAAAGATATCTAGAATAATTTTCTATTCCTTTACAATAACCTATTTCTTTTATCATTTCTATATCATAATTTGTTCTTTGCTTTATCCTTTGAGCTTCTAATAAGAGATTTTTACCTTCAAAGTATTTAACTTGATTTTCCATGTCTTCCTTTATTTCATTACATATTTTTTCAAGTTCTTCTTCTTCAGCTATATAATGACTAGCTGGCATTATAGACAGTCTTTCTATATTTTTTCTTACTTTTTGTCCTGTTAAAGGGTTTATTTCACTTATTTCTTCTAAATCATCTCCAAAAAATTCAAATCTATAAGCTGTTTCCATATATGAAGGATATATGTCAATTATATCTCCTTTTACACGGAATCTTCCCCTCTGAAAATCTATATCATTTCTTTCATATCTAAGTTCTACTAATTTTTTCTTTATTTCTTTAATATCTACTCCTGTTTTTTGATCTACTGATAAAGTTTTCTTTTGATATATTTCAGGTGATCCCAAACCATAAATAGCCGATACAGAAGCTACTATAATTACATCTTTTCTAGTCATTAAAGCTGCTGTTGCTGCGTGACGTAATTTATCAATTTCATCATTTATTGATGAATCCTTTTCTATATAAGTATCTGTTGTTGGTATATAGGCTTCTGGCTGATAATAATCATAGTATGATACAAAATATTCTACTGCATTTTCTGGAAAGAATTTTTTGTACTCTGAATATAGTTGAGCCGCAAGAGTTTTATTTGGAGCTAAAATCAAAGCTGGTCTATCAGTCTCATTTATCACATTTGCTATCGTAAATGTTTTACCTGACCCAGTAACACCTAATAGTATTTGATTTTTTTCTCCATTCTTTATTCCATTAGACAACTTCTTTATAGCTTCTGGTTGATCGCCAGTAGGTGTAAATTTAGATTTTAACTGAAACATAACTCTTCCTTTCTACATTAAAAAATACCTTACAATACCTTTATGAAATTTATTTGAATTTTCAAAAGGAACTTTTTAAACATACTTATCATACTAAGAATCTCTAGACTCTTAATAAAAAAGTTTCATAGAGAAAAACAAAATCTTTCATTTTAATTATTGATTTTATACTTAACTTATTAAATGTAGTTCTTCCTACTCCATTTTATTTTGTTAAAATTCATAATCTAAATCTTCTAATTTTAACAAGTGTAAAAAAAGTCGAAATATGATTCCGACTTCCACTCTATTTTACACTATTATTATCTCCTAGTCTATACATTAATAATAAGATTTAAGTTCTTCTGAATATCTGCCATCTTCATTGTAAAAATATAATGGTTCTTCTATTACAAGTTGGCATCTTCTACCCTTTAAAGCTTCTATCATAAATAGTTTACTTTCTTTTCCTCTTTTGGTATAAATAAATCTACATCTCTTTGGGAATATATTATGTTTGTTGAGTAGAAGGATTACTTCATTGAATCTTTCTGTTCTATATATCATATTAAAACTTCCACCAACTTTTAATAATCTTTTTACTTCTACTAATAACTCTTCCAAATCTAATGTAACTTCATGCCTACTTGTAGCTTTTACCTCTTTTCTACTTATTTTCCCCCTATTAATTTTCATATAAGGTGGATTAGAAACAATAACATCTATCTTCTCATCTATGTTAAACTCTTTTATATTATTATTTATAATAATAACTTTATCCTCTAATTTGTTATACTTTATACTTCTCTTAGCCATATTAGCTATATCTTTTTGTATCTCTACTCCATAGATTTTACTTTGAGGGTAGAGAGCTAAAATTTGAAGAGGGATAATTCCCGATCCTGTACCTATGTCCAATATAGTATTTTTTTTCTTTACCTTGAGAAAATAACACAAACAAATAGAATCACTTCCAAATTTAAATCCAGATTTTTTTTGAATTATCTTCATTCCAATTCCATCTAAATTATCTAAACTTTCATCTTTTAACAAATCTAACATTTTATTCCTTTTCTAGGTTTTTCAATTGTTTTTCTTCTGCTGATAGGGTATTTTGAAGCTTTTTAGCTTCTCTTCTATCAAATTTCACTTCTTTTAAATCAAATTTGTTTATACCTTTATCATCAATATCCACATATAAATAACCATTTAATGGACTTACACTTGCTACTCTTCCTAATCCCATTTCTGTCGTAACCCTTTGACCTATTGCTGGATAACCTCTAAGTGCTTCGCCATATTGTCCATACTCATATTTTATACAACAAAGTAACCTTCCACACGCACCAGATATCTTACTTGGATTTATCACTAGTCCTTGGTCTCTTGCCATCTTTATTGATACTGAGTCAAACTTATTTATAAAACTTCTACAACAGAGTTCCAATCCACAAACACCAATAGTTCCAAGAATTCTAGCTTCATCTCTTACTCCAATTTGTCTAAGTTCTATTCTTAATTTAAATATTGCCGCAAGATCCTTTACTAATTTTCTAAAATCTATACGACCCTCTGCTGTAAAATAAAATATTAATTTACTCTTATCATAGGTAAACTCACTTGCTACCAATTTCATTGGTAATGTATGTTCAAATATCTTTTTTTTACATATTTCATAAGCTTTATTTGATTCATTTTTCAATTCTAAAAAGTACTCGTACTCTTCCTTACTAGCCATTTTAATTACTGGCTTTAGTGGTAAAACTAAATCTTTTTCTTCCAGTTCCCTAGGTTCAGCATAAACTAACCCCAATTCTTGTCCTCTTGCTGTATCTACTATTACTTTATCACCTTTTTTGTAAACTGTATCATCTAAAACTTCAAAGTAATATCTTTTTTTAGTAATTTCAAATATTACTCCAATAACTTTATATTTCATGTACCCTCCTATTAGATTAAGTTTTCCTCTAAGAAACTATAATAACTTCCATTACCAATAATTATATGGTCAAGAAGGTTTATCTCCAATTCCTTTAATAAAAACCTAATATTATTGGTAAAACTAATGTCAGCTTTTGATGGAGTTGTCTTTCCAGAAGGATGATTATGTACAAAAATCACTGATTTTGCATCTTTCTCAAATATCTCTTTTACAAGTTCTCTAGGGTAAATATAGCTTTTATCCAAAGTACCTCTAAATAATGTCTTTTCATCTAATAGAGTATTTTGACTGTCTAAAAAAATCACTTTAAACACTTCTACCTTTAGATGTCCCATATCAATATAAAGATATTCTAACAACTCTTTTGTTCCCGATATTTTTTTACCTAACAATCTATTTTCCTTATAAATATATCCATTTATGTCTCTAATTAACTTTAATAAAATATATGAACTGTCTTTTATTCCTTCTACTTCATACAAAGCATTTTTATTGGCATTTACTATATTATATAAACTTCCAAATTTATCTAATAAGTCTTTTGCTATAGGTTTCACATCACGCCTAGGAAGAGAATAGGTTAGAAGTAATTCTAATATTTCATATTCTAAAAAACCATTTATTCCATTTTTTAAATACTTTTCCTTAATTCTTTGTCTATGACC
>CAZFBB010000098.1:0-11567 GCA_964517235.1 uncultured Fusobacteriaceae bacterium | reverse complement strand
TACCCGTGCGGTCGGAGGTTCGACTCCTCTCCTAGGCACCATTTTATTTTTTGAAGCAATAGCTTCTTTTTTTATTGGTTCTTTGTCAAGTGATGTTGGTAAAAATTTTAAACAAATAAATATGCCTAAGAGACTTTGGTAGAATTATGCTACCAAAATTTCTTTTATATTCTAATCTGTAAAATTCATAGCTCTTATTTTTCATTCTCCAATTGAATCTAAAAATTAAACAAATGAAATTTTGACTATAAATGCTTTTTAATTTTAGGAAGTTAGGATAATAAAGAGTTAACCTAAGTATGTACAAAAAAATTAAAAAACTTTAATATTAAATTAAATTTTTAAATTATACTGTTTTAAAAGGATAATTTCCTTGTTCTTTGAAGATAAAAGGAGAGGAGGTTTGTATGAGAGGAAAAAAAGGGCAGATAGTATTTACAGAATATACACCTTATTTGGTTGTAAATGTAAAACTA
Source organism: uncultured Fusobacteriaceae bacterium (assembly GCA_964517235.1). GTDB lineage: Bacteria > Fusobacteriota > Fusobacteriia > Fusobacteriales > Fusobacteriaceae > CAZFBB01. Next base: position 11,091 of record CAZFBB010000098.1, on the reverse strand, counting down.
TTTAATAGTGAAGGAAAAGAAATAGAAGTGCCAGAGGTGTACAGTTTATGTAGATGCGGAAAATCTAAGGGAAAACCATTTTGTGATGGAACACATTCGAAAATATCTTTTGTTGGATATAAGGAAAAAGAAGATAAAAGGGGAATAAAAGCTTATGAAGGCGAAAAAATAACAATTTTTGACAATAGATACATTTGTCAGCACAAGGGAGCCTGTAAATTAGATGGAGTATTTAAATTTAATAGCAAACCTTGGATAGACCCTGATGGTTGCGATGATGTCAGTAAAATAATAGATGTAATTAAGCTATGTCCATCTGGAGCATTAACTTACAGCGTAGATGGGGTAGAAGTAAGAAGTTGGCATGAATATCAAAAAATCATTGTTAGTAAAGACGGGCCATACTGTATAGAAGGAGAAGTAGATCTTTTTGACACGTTAATGTCAAGTAAAATTTTGGTAAGTAAAGAGCATTATACTCTTTGTCGGTGTGGTGAATCTCATAAAAAACCATTTTGTGATGGAAGTCACTATGATATAACCTATGAAGGATAAAGAAAATGCAACTTAATAATTTTTAGTGTAAAAATCAGAGTTTTACCTCTGATTTTTTATGTAATTATGAAAAGTTCAACTAAATAAACACTTAGCTAAAATTGAGTTTAAAAAAATCTTTTTTAAAGGAAAAGTGTAAAAAATTAGTATGTTTTGTATCTAACTGCTAGTTGAAAACCACCATTAATAAAGTTTTCACCATTTCTTTTACCATCTTTACCTTCAGCAGAAATTTCAATTTCTAAATTATCTACAGTAATACCAGCACCTATAGAATAAAATTCTCCATCGGTAAGTGTAACTCCTTGAACATTTTGGTACAAAGTTTTTCCATATCTTGCATTAACATATGGATGAGGAGGTATAGGTAATACTTTTAATTTGAACAAACCGTAAACAGGTACTGCATCAAAAGACTCATCTTTGACTTTATATCCTTGTTCGAAAGAGGCTCCCAAACCTATTTCACCAATTAAAATATCTTGGGTTAACTCTCCATTAATAGCCAAAATAGGGTCATCATACTTGATAACGCCATTACCGTCTATCAAATCTTGGGTATTTTTACTAGTAGTATAGCCAGCTTGTTTAAGGGTGGCGCCTAGTTTGAAATCAATTGTAAAAATCAGACTAGAAATGACTAAAAATAAAAGTGATTTTTTCATAATAACCTCCTTGTTATAAGTAATTAATCTATACATATACATTTTACTCCTTGTAAAACCAAGGATACAACCTTTTGTAAAATATATTACTTCTACTTTACTTTATTTTGAGGATAATTTATAATATATACAAGAATAATTTGGGGTGGTTACTTTGAAACGATATCAATTTATAAGAGTAAAATGGAATAGTGATAAAAATGAAGCTACTTTGCTTTTTAGAAATCTTGAGAATAATGAATTTAGTCAAAAGAAGCTTAAAAAAAGAATGAATATTGTAAGAAAAAATAAGAAACTTTGTTTAGGCTATTATGACTATATTACTAAAGAGAATTATCCGTGTAAAAGAAATATGGATATGAGTGGAAGTAAATTCGATAGATGCTTTATTTGTAATGAATTAGATGGTTTTTCAACATGTCTATATTGTAAAGGGGAAGATTGTAAAGCTAGAGTAAAAGGTCTTATTGGTTATTGTAATGAACCTCATATAGTGTATTTAACTTATTTTGGTCAAGATAAATATAAAGTAGGAACTACATCTTATAAAAGGAGATATGAAAGATTATTGGAGCAAGGAGCTAGTAGAAGTCTTATAATTGCTACAGGGACTGGTAAACAAGTAAGAAAAATAGAGGATAGTATAGGGAAGCTGGGATTGTATACACTGATACAATCAAGTTATAAAATGAAAAATCTCCTTTATTTAGACAAGGAGGATTATGAAGGGTTACTATTAAAAAAGTATTTTTGGATTAAAGAGAATTTAAAAGAAGATTTTTCAATGAACTTTGTAAAGGGACAATATATAGCTTTTGACAATGTTGAAAAAATAAGAGAAGTTATACCTAAAAGCTCTAGTCAGTTAAGTTTATTTGGGAGGTCAGTAGAAGAAAAACCAGAGTATACTATTGTTAGAGATACATTTGAAGTAAATGGAGAAGTTTTAGGCTTATTGGGACAAATACTTGTATATAAAGAAAAGAGAGAAGTAAAAGTTGTAAACCTTAAAAAATGGCAAGGTTATATTGTAGAAGTTTGAGGAGGTTACCTGTGAAAGGACTAATCAAATCAAGAGGAGGAATTATATATAGAGTTAAAGATAATAAAGTTGAATTTCTCTTAATTAAACACATTAAAGGGGGACATTGGGGATTTCCAAAGGGACAAAAAGAGGGAAATGAAGGTTCTTGTAGAACTGCTAAAAGAGAAATTTTTGAAGAAGTTGGTTTAAGTGTAAGATTTTTTGAGGATTTTAAAATGAAAGATATATATACTTTTAGAGAAAGAAAAAAAGAAGTGATTTATTATTTAACAAAAGTAAATATAAATGTAAAAATTACATTAGATAAAAATGAAATAAAAGTTTATAGATGGGAAAGTTTTGAAAAAGCAAATAATTTACTATATTATGATAGTTTGAGATATATATTAAAAAAAGCAAAGGATGAAATATACAAAAAAGAGGGGATATATTAATTCAATTAAAAAAAAGGTCACTTCTACTATAAATTAGTATTATCTTTGATATAAAGGATATATTGGCATCTGGAATAGATATGATACTAATATATATTATAAGTAAAATATAGTTTACTTACTTTTAAAATTGTTGTATCATATATACATGTATAAAGGGAGGCTTGTTGTGTCGATAATTAATATTAGAAATGCTAGGGAAGAAGATGTGTTTGTGGAGTATTTTGTTAGCAAATATAAAAAAAAATTAGAAATTAATTTTGGAAGTGAATTTGTTAATAATCTTGAAGATGAAAAGATATTTGCAAAGGAAAATTTTGTTGTGTTAACTGAAGATGAAAAGCAAAAAGGTTTTTTAATGAACTTTGAATTTAATAAGAGCTTTTATGACTTTTTAGATAAAAAAGAAGAAGGATTTGTTAATAAACTTATTGGAAAATTTAAAAAGAAAGAAAATATAACTATAGAAGTACCAAAAGATAGTTTATATATACCATATATAAACCTTTTGAATTATAATTACTTAAAAGGGATAGTAAAATATGCTGAAATTAAAAGGGTAAGTAAAAGTCTTTCACAAGTAGTGATTGATATTGGTTTAGAACAAAAAGAAATAAACCCACTACTTGAAGAGTTAGGATATGAAAAAAGCCCATATGAAAATATGGATTTTTTAGGTAGAAGTATAAGTAGATATATAAAAAAATAAGATAGATATTCAGTCAATGTCATTGAGTTAAGGATTTAATTTTTTGAACAGAGCATAATTAATTTTATGGTCTGTTTTTGATTTTTTTTTTGCAATTTTTACTTGATAAATATATAGAAAATATGGGTTTGATTATGTTAAATATACTTCTAAATATGCCGTTCCAAAAAAATTATAAGTTTTAATAGAAGTTTTAGAAGAAAATCAAGCAGAAGAATGTAGGGAATAGAAAAAAGTTAAGAATAATAAAAAAGTAAAAAACATTAAGAAAGTCAAAACTTGTTGAAGAGGCTCAAATTATTATAGATAACCCAAATATACTTAGGAAAATTATTTAGCACGAGATAATCGAATACAATAAAATAAAAGCAGGTTATAAAAAATTTTTAATTAAATTTGAAAATGGATTTGGCAAGATTATACTAAATATTTTTTTAAAATCTAAAAAGCTTTTTATCTTAAAATTTATGGAATTTTATGATTTTGAGAAAACTCCCTAAAAAGTAAAAGTTATAGAAATAAAGAAGAACTAAAAATAATATAGAAACTTTGTTAAGGACAAATAAAGAGGCTATTTATAATACTAATAAAAGATGAATTATATACTGAGTAGGAGCCATCTTTTTTAAACTTCACTGATATTATTCTAGTAGTTCATATAATTATCAAATTTTTTTCTCCTCCAAAATTTATTTAATATAATTTTACTATTAAAAGAGTAAAAATAAAAAAAGAGAGTAAATTATAAATAGGAAAGAAGACAGGTGATTTTATGAAAAAATTTTATAAAAAGAAAAAAATTGAATTATATATATATTTCTTTTTTGTGCTACTTCCTTTTTTTATACTTAAAGATATAAATTTTATTAATGAAATAAGAGAAAAGAATATGTTAGCAAAAGAAATTGTTAAAGAACTTGATAAAGAAAGAAATATGAAATTTTTTCTTTTAGTTCTAGTACTTACATTAGAATTATTTACTTATAAAAAAATCAAATCATATTTAGGAAAATTATCTGAGAGTAGAAGTAGATTAAAAAATGTAAGGGGTATGTTAAAATATCAGAGAGAATTAAATACTACAAATGATTACTATATTTTTATTAAATACATAGAAAAATATATTATTTACTTAAATAATATGAAAAAATATTATCAAGAAGAGAATGAAGGATTTGAAGAGAAAATAGATTACCTTAAAAATACTTTAATTGAAATTATTGTAAATAATGAACATCAATATAAGTATTTTACTGATATGAGGGAAAAATTTAATCTATTAATGGAAAATATATTATTAAATAATAAGAGAGTTAATAAGTTGAGATTTATATCGAAAAATACCAAAAAAAGTATTAATTATATTATTGATGAATCAAAAGATTTGAAAAAATTGATAGATAAATTATTTGACAGTGCAAAAGAGGTAGAAAAAATAACAGAGCTTATTGAAAAACTTTCATTTCAAACTACAATTTTAGCTTTAAATTCTTCTGTAGAAAGTGTAAGAGGGGGAAGTGAGAAAAGTTCCTTTGACATTATATCTACTGAAATTCATCATTTGTCTACAAATAGTAAAAAAGCTGCAATTAGAGTAAGAGAAATTAGTATGAGTAATAGTATGAAAGTGATAAAAATGGAAGAAACTCTTGACACAACAGTGCAGTTTATAGAAAAAATAACAAAAAAAATAGACAATATTATGTTTTTAACAAACAATATTAAAGAAGTTTTCGATGGAGAAATGGAAAATATAAAAGAGTTAGAGAGGCTTATAAAAATAATAGAGGAGTTAGTAAAAGAAAGTACTAATAAGAGTAAAGAAATTCATTTAAAAAGTAATGAACTTTTTGATGAAGTGAGAAGAAGTGTTAACAGATGCAAAGTAGATTTTATATAATTAAAAAAAGCAAAGAATATAATTTAGAATAACTAGAACTATTTTTTTGAAGTTTTTTGTTTTATAGTTATAGACTAATTTTTTCTATAACTCTGTTAATTTGTTTTAGGATGAAAATTAATATTGTAATTTGAAAGAGAATTACTAAAAAAGTTATCTGATAATTATAATTTTTATATTCATATAATAAAAAGTGTTGAAAATCAGATGTTATAAAATATCAATAGAAGACTGACTTAAAAAGTTAATAAGGCTCAAATGAAAGTTAATAATAGCTCAGGTGGATTATTTGATTATAGATTATAAAAATATTTTCAAAAAAGAAGAGGTAAATGTGATAATAGGAGTAGTTGGAGTATGAAGAATAACAAGAAACCACAGAACTAAATCCATGGTTTTAAGGTATATATAGATTTACTTCAAAATGAACCAGTGAGGGACGTTAAGATTAATATCTATATTTAAAGTTTCAATAACAATTCTGTGGGAAAAAAGGTGCATATAACCGTTAATTTTATTCCCATATTTTTCATCTCCAACTATAGCATGTCCGAGATTACTAAGTTGTACACGTAATTGATGTGTTCGGCCTGTTTCTAAATTTCCTTCTAATAAAGTATAATTTTCAAAAGTTTTAAGAACCTTGAAAAAACTTCTACTCTCTCTACTTCCTTCTACCCATGTAGAGTATTCCCTAACGCCCTTTGTATCCTTTAATAAAAAAGAGATAATATCAAAATCTTTTTTTATTGTACCTTCAACAAGAATATAGTATTTTTTCAAAACTTTTTTTTGATTAATTAATTTATTTAATAGTCTTGTAGTATTCATATTTTTGGAGGCAATAATAAGGCCAGAGGTCCCTTTATCTATACGATTAACAAAAGTAAAATCTTTATTGTTTGTGTAAGATTTTAACATTTCACTTAATCCGTATTCATGTCCACTGCCTTTATGCATTACTATATCAGCTTTTTTATTAAAAATTAAAATATTCTCATTTTGAAAAACTATAGAATCTTTTATCATTTTAACTTCATGGGCACAAAGTTCAAAAGCTCTCTTTTCTTTTAGTATAAGACTTTCTTTTATGTAGATTAAATCATCTCTTTTTAAACGATAGTTTTGTTTTACTTTTTTGAAATTAACTTGGATCTTTCCGTTATTAATGTGCTTAAAAAGATTATTAATATTAATAACAAATTTTTTTCTGAGGTATTTATCTAATCTTGTATCTATATATTCTTCTTCTACTTGAAATTTCATTTTGCCTCCTATTTTATACTATTTATTATAACATTAAAATAAATAAAGTGGAAAGATTATTCTTAATTAAGAAATCAGATTTACACTTAGAATTTATCTTTAAATTTATATTTTTTTTCATCAATATAATAAAATTAATAAAAGAATATTAAAAACGAAGTAAAAAGTAGTGTTATTATATTTATAAGGTGCACTTACTAATCTAAAAGTAGTAATTTGTATGGGGTTTCAATATTTTTTAAAATATTTTGGTATTGAAAAGAAATAAATTGATGAATTTGAATATTTTATAGACCTACTTCCTATATGAAAATTTTTATCATTCACCTGCTATAATAGAATTATTTAGAGTATTATTACAAGAATGGAATATATCTTTAATTTTTAGATAGAGCTTTGTTCAAACTATTTGAATAGTTAAGAATAGTAACAGTTGAACTGTAATTTAATGCTAATGAAAAATCAAATTTATACTATTTTGATAGGTTAATAGTGATTGTGTATATAAAAAGTTAATGACGAGATTAAATAAAAGTATAAGTAAAGAAACTTTTAATTTTGTGTTACTATTATATTCAAATAAAAGTAATGAAAAAAAAGAACCAATTTTTTTAGATTAGTTCTGTTCAGGTTGAAGACGAACAAATAGTTAAAAAAAACATAATTACTTTAGTATCAAGACATAAAGTAATACAACGTTTTAGAAGATATAAGTGAATTAATCCTTCTTTGTTTAGTAAAAAATCAAGTACTCGTACAAGAAATAAGATTAAGTAATCACTACAGTTACTAAATTTCAAAACTTGCTCTTAGGGAGCTCAAACAGCTCCCAATTCTTAAGGTTCCTTTCGTTAACTTAATCTAAATTTCTTATATAGGTACATCTAAATAAAAAGTTAAGAAATTTTTTTTGTTTTTAGAAAATTTATTACTGTTTTATATTATCATAGATAATATTAATAAGTTCTAAAGCTTTATAGTATCCTTCTACCATAGAATTCAATCTTTTTAATTCAAATTTAGTATTTCTAAAATTTTCTTCCATTTTATAATTATTAAGGTATTTGTAGTAGAGGTTTAAACTACCACTATTGTAACTTACTCTAATATCTTCATCTTCAATTTTTATTTCCTCTAGAATTTTTGAATTGATTATATTATCTTCATTGGTAAATAAAGTAAAGTTACCAATTTTACTTTTTCTTTTAAGACCCATAAATTCATTACTTTCAAAATCTGTGGTGGTTAAGTGAAAATTTTTTTTAGCAAGTTTTGTACTTTCAATAGAAATGTAGATGCCTCTACTTGTGATAGTTATTCTTTCTTCAGTCTCATGTTTATTAATGTATTTGTGGTTGTTGATTGCAACTTCTCCAACTCTATAGACACCCCTATCGAGTCTCATGTAGAAAGAATAGTCGTTTTCTATAGAAACCATTTTATTGTTATTACGAATTCCAAATGTTTCAGCAAATACAAGTTTTTTATTAAAATAGACACCACTAATAAGGCCATGACCTTTATTAAGCTTACTATCACATACTAAAAAAACTTCATTAACTTTAGCTCTATACACCTTTATCATTGATTCAATAGGAACATCAAATTTTATTTTATTTCTCATATACCATACTAGTGATCCACCTACTCCAACTAAAGCAATAGTTCCACTAAGATAATGATTATCATTAATAATAGAGTTTGTAATAGCAAGAATTGTACTTCCACTTCCTAAATAAAACATTCTATTATCCCAAATTTCTCTTTGACTAACACTAACTTTGGCGTAGTCTTTAAATGTATCATAAGCATTTTTAATTTTTTCCTCTAACATATTCTCCTCCTTAGCCATTTTATAGAATGACATTTGATTATAACACAAGTATTAAATTAGTCAAATTAAATTTTTACTGATTAATTGAGTAAAATTTTTTTGGTGTAGAAGTAACTTCATTAACTAAATTTTAAGAATTATTCTTTAGAAAATTAATTAGTTTATTATTTTTAAGGTTTATTTTGTTAAATCAATTTGAAGTTTTTACAAGTACGCACGGAAAATAAGAGTTTATTTATGTAAATTATAGTTAAAAAAGTTTTTTAGACTAGTGTTTAAATTTGGAAAAGAAGCAATATATTAATATCAAAATTTGTACTTAAATTCACAAAATTTTTAAAATATTTATTCAAAAAAAGTACATGAAAATTTTTTAAATTATATTTGGTCACAAAAAAACACCTTGACTTTTTTTGGTAAATATACTTAGACAAAACAGAAATATTCCATAAATAAGCGGATAAAAAAAATTAAACCTCTAGCCATTGATAATCAAGGTGTTTTGCTTTACATCAACAAGATGTCACCCAATATATAGTGTTTAAACTTGATTTTAAACCCTAAATATTGTAAAATTAACTATGTCGACAGAATTGAGATTGAAAGGAACGGGTAATATGCAAGTAAGAAAAAGAGATGGGAAAGTGGCAAATTTTGATAGAACAAAAATTGAAAATGCAGTATTAAAAGCTTGTAGAACAGTTGGAAGAAAAAGTTGTGATAACATACTTTCAATTGCAACAAAAGTAGAAAATAATCTATTAAAAAATAATAGTGAAGATATAGAGATTGAAAAGATACAAGATTTAGTAGAAAAGGAACTTATGCACATTGATGAAGAAGTAGCAAAAGAATATATCCTTTATAGAAATAAGAGAAATAGAATTAGAAGAAATAATATATATAAACAAATAGATGAAATGATACAAGCAAAGAAAAACGATCTTACTAATGAAAATGGTAATATGAATTCAGAAACGCCAAGTGGAATGATTAGTAAAGTTGGTTTTGAAAGTGCAAAAGAATTTGCTTTAGATAGTTTATTGTCTTATGACAACAGAATGGCTCATGAAAGAAAAGATATACATATACATGACCTTGATTTTTATTTAACAAAATCACTTACTTGTATACAGACTGATTTATCAAAAGCATTTAAAAATGGATTTAACACAGTAAATGGTGGTGTAAGACCTCCAAAAAGAATATCAACAGCTGCAGGACTTGCTGCTATATCTATACAAACATCACAAAATGAAATGCATGGAGGACAATCTATACATGCCTTTGATTTTTACATGGCACCATATGTGAAAATGAGTTTTGAAGAACATTATAGAGAAGCTTATAAATTTTTTATGGATCAAGAAGTAGAAGTAGTTAATATAGAAGATATTATTGATTATGAAGAAAAAGAATTAGCTAGTTTAGAAGGTTTAGAGAGGGTAAAACAATATGCTATAAACCAAACTGTAAGAGAAACTAAACAGGCTATGGAAGGACTTATTCATGATCTTAATATAATGAATAGTAGAAGTGGAAATCAAGTGCCATTTTCTTCTATAAACTTTGGTACTGATACAAGTGCAGAAGGAAGAGTAGTGATAAAAGCATTCCTTGATGCTGTAAATAATGGTGTTGGTAATGAAAAAAAAACAGCTATCTTTCCAATATCTATATTTAAAGTTAAAAAAGGAATAAATAGACTAGAGTCAGATAGAAACTATGATTTATTTATGTATGCACAAGAAGTTACATCTAGAAGATTTTTTCCAAACTTTATAAACTTAGATGCACCATTTAATCAAAATGAAAAATGGGATATAAATGATCCAAGAAGATGGTACTACGAACCAAGTACTATGGGGTGTAGAACTAGAGTATACGAAAATAAATTTGGAGATAATAGTTCGGTAGGTAGGGGAAATGCTTCATTTACTTCTGTTAATATAGTTAGAATAGCAATTAAAGCTATGAATGAATATGTGAATTTTGGTGAGAGAAAAGAATTTTTCTATAAAGAATTAGACAGAGTAATGGATCTTGCTGCAAGTCAGCTAGTAGACAGATGGAACTGGCAAAAAACAGCAGTAGCAAAACAATTTCCTTATGTTATGAAATACCTTGCTGAATTTAATGACGGAGTAGAACCTAATACAAAAGTAGAAGATATTATAAAACACTTCTCATTAAGTATTGGATTTATTGGACTTGCTGAGTGTCTTGTAGCACTTACTAGTACAAAAGATGAAAATGGAAATTATCTAAAAGGTACACATCATGGAGAAGATGAAGAATCTCAAAAGTTGGGATTAGAAATAGTTGAATATATGAATAAAAAGTGTAGTACTTATGCAGATAAATTTGACTTAAACTTTGGACTTCTTGCTACACCAGCTGAAGGACTTAGTCACAAGTTTACAGATGCTGATAAGAGAAGCTTTGGAGAAATAGAAGGAGTTACAGATAGAGAATACTATACTAACTCAAATCATGTACCTGTATATTATAAGTGTAGCGTGCTTAAAAAAGCAGAAGTAGAAGCACCATATCACGCACTTACATCAGCAGGACATATATTCTATGTTGAAATGGATGGAAATCCACTTGACAACTTGAAGGCAGTTAATAGAGCAATTGATTATATGCTTGACTTAAATATAGGATATGTATCAATAAACCA
>CAZFBB010000097.1:0-11640 GCA_964517235.1 uncultured Fusobacteriaceae bacterium | reverse complement strand
AAGACAAAAGTAATGATGTTTTTTCAAAAAACTAGTTGTTTGTCTTCAACCTGAGGCTGACCAAAAGGTCAGCCTCTTTATACATTAATAATTAAATGGTTCTATATAGTTTTCTAGCTTATATTGAGAATCTCTCATAGCAAGAGATATAGCTTTTTCCATAGCTTTTAACTCATTATCAAAACTTTTTCCATTAGTACTAATGACAAATGTTCCTTTTATACTTTCATCAAAAGTATCTCTTATTATGAAAGTAAGGGTAATTGATGCTTTATATATAGAATCAGTTAATTTTTTGTTATTATAATATACTGGCTCTAATAATTCAATGTATGATGAGTTAAGAGTAGCATCAATTATTATATTGTTAAACTCTTCTGTTCCAAGGATTAATTGTTCCTCATAACTATTTGATAGTTTACCTATTAACTTATCAAGGGATGATTCTAGATAATTTTTATATTCAACTTTGTCAAAATTACCATTAACTCTAAAGAATACCACAGCTTTATCAAGAGCCATATCCTCTATCTTTTTAAGTTCAGTGGCTATTTCTTGTTTAGTATAGACTCCATCTAGAGATTTTTTACTTCCAAGTATATAAGCTATGTTTCTGTAGGTATCAGCTTGTTGTTTGTTTTTGAGAGCTTCTGTAAAAAATCTTTTTTTATCAGTAATATTTTCACTATTTTCTCCCTTTTTAAAATCTTTTGTAATAGTATTTTCCAAATCTATCACTTTACCTTCATATAGATTTAAGGAATTTTCTGAAATAATAGCTTTCGCACTATAATCTTTTCCAATCTCTTCTACTTCATACTCTACTCCCAAAAGTACATTATTAGCTTTAAGATTAATTACACTTTTTGAGTATTTGTCTATCTCTTCATTATAAATTTTTTCTTCCTTATGAAATAATGATTCAACAGTAACCTCAATTTGTGTAGATAAATCTTCTAAAGCATGTTTTCTGGCTAAAATTTCTGTAGTTCCAATACCTGTACCAACAAGATTTCTGGCAAGAGCATTAATACTAAAGATTAATAATACTACTAAGATTAGCTTTTTCATATTTCCCCTTTCTATAATCCCTTTTTTAAAGCTTCTTCATATATTATGCTTCTTTCACTAACTTTTTTCAAGTAATTTTTAGTTTCATCATAGGGTAAATCCTTTAAAAGTTTATTATAGACTTCCTTTGGACTCATTTTATTAATAATTTTACTTGCTTCTTTGATATTTGTACTTTTAGTAAATGTTCTAGCTACATTACCTGCACCAGTATTATAAGCAGCAATAGTACAGTAGTATCTACTTAATTCATCTTTTATATTAGCAAGATATGAATAATATAATATGTTTAAATATGTAGTACCAGCCATTATATTGTTGCTACTATTATATAAAAATTTAGGACTTAAAATCTTTTCATTTCCATATATTCTTTTGCTAATATCCAAGCCTGCACTTTTTGGTACAATCTGCATCAATCCATAAGCAGGTATATGTGACCTTGCCATAGGGTTAAAACTACTTTCAGAATGAATAATAGCATATACAAGATTAGGAGCTATCTTCTCTTTTTTGCTGTATTTTAATACATCATCTTCAAAACTCTTAGCTTTTTTAAGTGTTGTATTTGAAGGCATATTCATAGTTATACTAACTATTTTTTTATTTTTTCCTTTAACATCTTTTTCTTTAATCATTTCTTTTTTTACTTCATTTTTTGCAATTTCTAAAGTTTTAATAATATCTTTTTTAGTTAAAATTAAATCTTTATTTCCATCTTTTTCAAGATATATATCTGCAAGCAAGGGTTTTTTGTCTGTATTTCCTCTTGTATAATTATTAAGTTCTCTTTCAAATCTTTTTTCGACTATTTCCATTAATTTATCTTTTTTGTATGCACTACTAATATCTTCTAAAATTAAATTACCAAAATCCTTCATAAAATTCTTTTGTATCTTTTCTAAACTAGTATTTTTGTCTACATAGGATTCAATAGTAATTGTATTTTTTTCAAAATCTACTATTTTTCTTTTGGAAAAATCATCAGAATACTCTATCCAAACATTTTTATCTGGTATTCTTCCGTCTTTCCAGTATTGCTCCAAATTTTTCTTATATAATTTTAATTCTTCCGCAATTATTTTATTATATTTATTAAAATCTTCTTCTATTTCTTTTTTATACTCTAAAAATTCTCCTTTTTGTTCTTTCTGATATTCACTAAATGTATTAGAAAGTAAAAGAGTAGAAAAAAGTAAAAAAATAATTCCTAACCTCTTCATGAGTCACCTTACCTTAATTTATAACAACTAACCAAGCATAGACTCTTTCTTTTTCTCTGTCGTACCAGATTTCCATAAGTCTAGCAGATACAATTTGACCATTAGTAGTTTGAAAACTATAACTTTCATATTCTGTACCTGTGTTTACTTGGGATGTTTTAACAATACTATCTACCTTAACACCCATTTGCATGGCAATTTCATTAATAGCCTTTGCTATTGCAATTTCTCTTTGTCCACTTAAACCCTTTGTGCTCCTACCTGATACACCTACACCTCCATATTTATATATATCCATTGTTGGATTAAAAAACCATTGAGGTATAGAGTTTTTTTCTATTGTAATAATTTCTTTAGTACTATTTTTATTAGTAAGATTAGTACACCCAAAGAGAAATAGCAGTGATATGCCAATTATATTCCCTTTCATAATCCTCCTTAAATTTTTAAATAAAAAAGGGCAATAGTGAATAACTATGGCCCTCAGTAATGTATACTATTCACCTAACATATTTTCTATAGCAAAGTCTAACTCTTGTTGAGCTTTTTCAGCTTTGAATTCTTGCCATAAAGCTTGATCGTTACCTAAAGTAGTATTTACAGCTTTTTTAGTCTCTTCTCTTAAAGATTCATTTGGGATAACTACTAAAATTAATAATTCATCTCCAACTCTATCTAATTGTTCTTGTCTAGACCCTTTTAAAGTTTGGCTAGCTACTTGTTTTGAAACAGATGTAGCTACTTTTTCTAATCCATCTTCCCCGCCTAAACCAACAGTATTAACATATGATTTGAACATAGTATTTACTTTTACCTCTATTGATTGTGCAAGTTGTGCTCTTGCATCTGCCATAGCTTCTTGTCTAGCAAAAGATAATCCGCCAACACCAATTTTAGCACTTCCAACAGATGCTAATCCATCTTCATAAGTTGGGTTGATATACCAATCTGGATATTGACTTAATTCTTCACTAACTACTTTTTTCTCTACATCTTGTTTTTTCTCTTTGTTACTACAACCAGTAAATAATATTAAAGTCAACATTGCCAATAAAATATAAAATTTCTTCACTTAAATCCCTCCTTGAATAATTACTGCAGAATATTTATCTAATCACACTGATTATATTCTATAAAAAAATAAAAGTCAAATAATATTGAACTTGTCATAAGGTCTTAATTAATTTTCTTTAATAGAACCCCTTTAAATTATAAGAAAAAATTTTAAAAGATAAAAGATAGAATTTAGCTATTCAATTTTACTTCTATTATTATAGTATATTAAATATTTCTTTAGAAATAACTAAAAAGATAAATTGATAAGTAGAATCTAGTATAATAATTATAAATGCAATTGAAGGAGAGAAGATTATCTAACTTTAAATTTAACTAAGATTAATATAAAAGAGCTTTTTATAGTAAACTTATTAAAAATTATGATAGTTTAACTTTTAAAATACTTTGATTTGGTTAATTAGTAATAAATGAACAAATCTTATTTCTCCATTTTATTGTACTTTAGAGAAGAAATTTAAAGTGATAAAGATGATTTACAAGGAAATAATCTAATAAAATCAAATATATATATTTTTTTTGTATATAGAAAATAGAAATTATTAAATAGTTAAAAATGAAAAATTATGCTATAATTTTACGTTGATTTGAGTATATGTTGATATATTCATTCACTAGTGCAATTTGGAGGAAATATGGAAAAGATAGGAATTTTTAATGATTTTAAAAGAATAAATGATTCAGTAGGTAGGCAAAAAAGGTTTGCTTTTAGATATGAAGGTGATTACTTAAATGAACTTAAACATGGTACTGGAAGAGAGGAATTTCTTGGAACAAACCTTGCTTATGATGGGACTTGGAGTAATGGGTTATTTCATGGTAGTGGTAAGTTGTATGGAGATAACGATACACTTGAATATGAAGGAGATTGGTCAAATTGCCTAGTTCATGGTTATGGGGTCATATATAAAGATGGGAAAGCTGTTTATGAAGGGCATCTTAGTAATAATCATCCTCATGGTCAGGGGAAAAGTTATAATAATCAGGGTTTATTAATTTACGAGGGGAAATTTGTAAATGGATTTTCTCATGGGTTTGGGAAAGAATATGATGATAATGGTAAACTTGTTTATGAAGGTGAATTTATAAATGGACTTAGAAATGGATTTGGAATTGAATATTCTGATGGAGGTCAAGTAATTTACGAAGGGTTTTTTGATGGAGGAAAAAGAAATGAACAAAAAACCTTTGATATAGATAGGGAAAAATTAGATATAGCTTTAGAAAAACTAACTAGATTAATTGGTTTAAAGAGTGTTAAAGAAGATGTAGAAGAATTGGTTGATTATATAAAGATTAAAAATCTTAGGGAAGAGAGAGGGTTGAAGAATCCTCCAGTATCACTTCATTTGGTTTTTACAGGTAATCCAGGTACAGGTAAAACTACTGTAGCTAGATTAATTGGAGAAATCTATAAAGAATTGGGAGTATTGAGTAAGGGTCATATGGTAGAGGTAGATAGGTCTATGTTAGTTGGAGAATACGTAGGTCAAACAGCTCCAAAGGTAAAAAGAAAAGTAGAAGAAGCTCTTGGAGGAATACTCTTTATAGATGAAGCTTATACACTTGTATCTGAATCGGGTATAGACTATGGACAAGAAGCAATTAATACTTTATTGAAGGAAATGGAAGATAAAAGAGACGATTTTATTGTTATTGTTGCAGGTTATAAAAATGAAATGGAAGTTTTTGTAGGATCTAATCCGGGTCTTGAAAGTAGGTTTAACAAATATATTGAATTTTCTGATTATAATGAAGATGAATTATGGGATATCTTTATGTTAGTATGTAGAGAAAATGATTATAGAGTCGATGGAAGTGTTGAAGAGTTTTTAAGAAAGTATTTTAGAGATAGGGTAAATAATAAAAACTTTGGTAATGGAAGGTTTGTAAGAAATCTTTTTGAAAAGGTTTTAATGGAACATTCTAAACGTGTAGTTAAGTTGAAAAATATTGAAGAGGAACTTGATTATTTAAGTGTAGAAGATATAGAAGAAGCTTTGAAGTTAGTAAGATAAAGCTTCACTCTAAAGGTTAAATATAGGAAACTTCATAGAAAAAAGAATTAGGAGGATATATGCTAGGAATAATTGGTGCTATGCACGAAGAAATAGTCGAATTAAAGGGATTAATAAGTAATATTGAAGAAATAGAAATTGCTTCAATGACTTATTATAAGGGGATATTAGAAGATAAAAAAGTTGTATTAGTTGAAAGTGGTATAGGAAAAGTAAATTCAGCTGTGTGTACAACTATACTTATTAACCAATTTAAAGTAGAGAAAATTATTTTTACTGGAGTAGCTGGTGGAGTGGCAGAAGATATAGAAATTGGTGATATAGTAGTATCTACAGATTTGGTACAGCATGACTTTGATGTAACTGTTTTTGGTGCTAACTATGGAGATATACCTCGTATGAAAGAAAGTTACTTTAAAGCTGATGAAAAACTTATTGATTTGGCAACTAAGAGTGCTTTAGAAATATTTGATGAAAGTAAAGTGAGGAAAGGTAGAATAGTAAGTGGAGACCAGTTTATAAATGGGCTAGAAAAAATAGAGTGGCTTAGAGAAACATTTGGTGCAAGTGCTGCAGAGATGGAAGGAGCAAGTGTGGCTCATGTATGTTACTTGTTTAAAGTACCATTTGTAATCTTGAGAGCTATATCAGATAAAGCAAATAGTGAGGCAAAAGTTGATTTTACAGAATTTGTTACTTTAGCTGCTAAAAATTCAAAAGAAATAGTAGTTAATATGCTAAGAGAATTATAAAAAATAATTATGAGCTAATTTGAGAAAATTAGCCTTTTTATTTTTTGAAATTATTAATTGGGTCATACAAGGCAAAATAAAAACTTTTAGATAGAGATTTTTAAAGTGATAAAGTTTTTTGACATGGATAAAAGGGATTTTAGGAGGAGAATATTGACGGAGATTTCTACAGATTTTTTTATGAATAAAGCTGTTTATATTATCTTCAAAAATTTTTTGAGTATTTGTTGTATTTCTGTAATTCATTACAAAACACTATATCTATGTGAATTTCGTGGTTAAAAAAAATTCAAAATATTATTTATTATCCATTAACTATATTGCTTCTATTTAGTAGTAATCAGTAGGACTTTATGATAAAATAGTAGGTGAAATTAAAAAATAATAAAGGGGTAGAAATGAATATAGATAAAACATTAGATGAATTATATAATTTGTCTGTATTTGGAATAAAATTAGGACTTAGTAATATAGAAGAAATAATGAAAAGGCTTGGAAATCCTCAAAATACCTACAAAATAATTCATATTGCAGGGACAAATGGTAAAGGTTCCAGTGCAAGTATGGTAGAAGCAGGACTGTTAGAAGCAGGATATAAAGTAGGAAAGTATACTTCTCCACATATACTTAGATTTAATGAACGTATAGTTGTAGATAAAAGGGAGATTGAGAATAGAGAAGTAGTAGAGTGCTATGAAGAAGTGAAAAAAATACTAGGTGAAATAAAAGCTACTTTTTTTGAAGTTACTACAGCAATGATGTTTTTATATTTTAAGAAAAAATCTGTTAATTATGCAGTAGTAGAAGTAGGACTTGGTGGAAGGTATGATGCGACTAACATTGTCAATCCAGTATCTACAATAATAACTAGTATTTCTTTAGATCATATAAATATCTTGGGAGACAATCTTTATCAAATTGCCACAGAAAAAGCTGGAATAATTAAAAAAGGAATAGATGTATTTGTATCTGATACAAATAAAGATGTTAAAAAGGCAGTATTAGAAAAAAAAGGAAATGTTATTTTTTCCAAGGAAAAATTTGATTATAAAATAGAAGTTATAAATAAAGAATTAATTACAAGAGTTGAAGTAGAAGGAGATATATTTGATTTGTCTTTATTTGGTTACTTTCAGGGAGAAAATTTTTTAAATGTTTATGGTCTATTAAAATCACTTGGAATAGAGAATGAGTTCATAAAAAGAGCAATGAAAAAGGTAAAATGGCCAGGTAGGTTTGAAATAGCTTTAAGGGAACCTTTGCTTATATTAGATGGTGCTCATAATGAAGATTCTGCTTTAAAACTTTATGAAAATGTTTCTAAAATAGCGAAAAGAGAAGAAGTGACAATGTTGGTATCTATATTGGAAGATAAAGATATAAAAACTATGCTAAAAATTTTTGATAAAATAGGAAGCAAAATAATATTTACTTCACTTGAAGGTTATCACAGGGGGTTAAGTGGCCAAAAACTATATGAAAAAGGGAATTTTATTAAAAATAGTGAAGTAGTAGAAGATTTGAAAGAAGCTTATGAAATAGGAAGAAAGTCGAAAGTATTAGTTGTAGCAGGGAGTTTTTATCTATTAGCTAAATTTAAAGAGGTGATGGGCTTTGAATAGGAAAAGATTTGTGATAGAAATATTATTAATGTTAATAATTATTACTATACCAAGTTACTTTACAATTTTAAAATACAGCGAATTTAAAAAACTTAAAGATAAAGAAACGAATGAATTTTTATCTACTGTAGAAATTAGAAAAAAAGGTTTTTATGAAGATAGTGAATATGAAAAAAAAATTATGTCTAATTTGAAAGTAGTAAAAGCAAAAGAAGATTCAAAAGAGAAAGTAGTAAAAAAAGTTAAGAGTGATAAGGTTTATTACTTGCAAATAGGAACATTTAGAAATAGAGAAAATGCAGAGAATCTAATGAAATCATTAGAAGATTTGGCAAGTTTAAAATTAGAAAAATCTAGTTTGAATGAAAATTTTTATGTTCTTTTAACAGGTGATTATCCTCAAGAAGAACTTAAGAAGATAGAAGAAGGAATAAAAAATAGATATTCTAGTTTGAGCCCAATAGTAAAGGTTAGGTACTAAAATGGAAAAAGTAGTTACATTAAAGATGATAGTTGATGCATTTGAACTTGAAATAGTAAATGAAGGAATTAGTCTTGATAAAGAAATAGTATTATCTGCTGTACATAAACCTGGAGCAGAACTTACAGGATTTATAATAGATGATATACATGAAATAGACAATTCCATTCATGTACTTGGAAAAGAAGAGGTAACATACCTCAATTCTCTTACTTATGAAAAGATGCTTGATAATATGAAAGGTTATTTTACTCATAATTTTCCCTGTATAGTAATCTCTCATGAAATTGAAATAACAGATAATTTTTTAAAAATAGCCCAAAAATATGGGAAATTAGTACTTAAAACTACTATGTCTGTTGACAACTTTATTAGGGAACTTAGGAAGTTTTTACAAAAAGAATTAGCTCCAGAAATTACAGTAAATAGATTTGTTTTCCTAGAAGTATTTGGTATGGGAATATTGCTGACTGGTTATAAAAGTGCTGTTATAGGTACAACTATTGAACTTATAGAAAAGGGTCATAGATTTGTAACAGGAGAGCTTCTTACTATTAAAAAAGTATCGGAAGATATGGTTATGGGAGAAAATGGTTATGTGAATAGTGCTCAAGAAAACAATTATTTTCTTAAAGTAGGAAAGGAAGAAAAGATAAATATTGTTGAATACTTTGGAATAGGAGCCACTAGAAATTCGAAACAGATAAATCTTATTGTGAAATTAGAAAAATGGATTGAGAAGAAGTTTTATGATAGATTAGGAATAGATGAAGAAAATCAATATATACTTGGTGTTGAAATACCTAAATTAACTATTCCTGTGCGAAAGGGAAGAAACCTTGCAATTATTCTTGAAACAGCAGCTATGAATATTAGAATGAAACAAAATGGAAATAATCCTGCTGTTTATTTTTTAGAAGAAACAAAACGTATGATAGAAGAAAATAAAAGAAGGAAGATAGGTGATAATGATATGGGCTTTATAAAGGGATTATCTATTAGAGAACTTAGAGATAGATTTGATTTGGAAGTAGTAACTGGTGGAGATAAATTAGATGAAAACTATATTTTTAGTTCAAGTTTACATAGACCTTCTTTGGAGTTTTCTGGTTTTTATGAAGTATTAAAAGAAGGGGGATATAAAAAATTACAACTTATTTCTCAAGCTGAGTTTAAGTACTTAGATCGTATGGATAAGGAAGAGAGGGTAGAAGTAATAAAAAAGTACTTAGAATATAAATTCCCTGCTATCTTGTTAGTAGATGGGCAAGAACTACCTAGTTACTTTTATCAAATGGCTAAAGATTTAGGACATATAGTTTTAAAAAGTAAAAAGAAACTAACAACATTATTTGTAGATTTTACTGAATATCTTGAAATATTCTTTGCACCAGCAATTACTTTACATGGAGTAATGATAGAAGTATATGGTTTTGGAGTATTACTAAAGGGAAAAAGTGGAATAGGAAAGAGTGAAACGGCTCTAGAACTTATACATAGGGGGCATAGACTTATTGCAGATGATATGGTTAAACTTACAAAATTCCCAGATGGTCGTTTAGTGGGGAAGGCTGAAAAAGTTCCTTATTTTATGGAAATTAGAGGTCTTGGAATAATAGATATAAAAACTCTTTATGGGCTAGGTTCTATAAGGGAAGCAAAAAAGATAGATTTGGTTATAGAGTTAAAAGAGATGAAGGAAGATGACTATTTAACTAAAGCAGATTATAGTGAGGATATTGTTTCTATAATGGATGAAAAAATACGAAAAGTAGATCTATATGTTTCAAGTGGAAGAAATGCAGCATCTATGGTAGAGATAGCAACTATGAGATTGAGAGCTAAAAAACTTGGTTATGATTCAGAAGTTGAATATCAGAAGAAAGTTTTAGAATTTGAAAGAGAGATTAATGAAGATTATTTAGATATGTTATCTAGAAAAAATAGTAAAAAAACTATAAAAGATATGCATGTTTTAATTGAAAATAGCGATTAATAATAGGGGGAAGGATGAAACGGCGACTTAAAAATATAGCGAAAGATTACTTTTTTATAAATATTGGACTTGTAATAGGAGCAGTAGGTATTAGAGTGTTTTTAGTACCTGGCAAAATAGCTGCTGGGGGAGTAAGTGGTATTGCAACTATATTATATCATTTATTTGGAACACAAGTAGGACTAGCTATGTTACTTATGAATATTCCCCTGTTTTTATTAGGACTTAAAATTTTTGGTAGATCATATGGTTTTAAAACTCTCTATGGAACAATAATGTTATCAGTATTTATAGATCTTATAGGATATTTGATACCCAATGTAGATAATCTTATTGATTATACAAGGGGAAGTAACATGATGCTTGCACCAATATTTGGAGGGGTAATAACTGGAATAGGAATAGGACTTATTATGAAATTTGGAGGTAGTACTGGAGGAACAGATATTTTAGCCCAAGTAATCAACAAATTTTTGCATATACCTATAGGATATGGCATAATGATAGTAGATTTTTTTGTTATATTAGGAGCAGCAAAGTTCTTTGGGTTAGAAGAAGCTTTATATGCACTATTATCACTATATGCAACAGCTATATTTATAAATAAAGTCATAGAAGGAGTTAGCTACTCGAAGATGGTATACATAATCTCAGATGAATATGAAAAGATTAGGAAGATTATATTAGAGGATTTATCAAGAGGTGGTACTGGTATTAGTGCAAATGGATTGTATACAAATGAAAGCAAGAAAATGATAATGACTGTAATTCATAATAAAGAGATACACGAACTTACAGAATATATAAAAGAAGTTGATAAAAATGCTTTTGTAATTGTTTCAGAGGTATATGAAGTATTTGGAGAAGGGTTTACACCTATAGAAAAATAGGAGGATATAATGGATAAAGTGATACTTAAAGGAGTAGAAGTTTTTGCATATCATGGTGCTATTCCAGAAGAGAATAGATTAGGCCAAAAATTTTATATAGATTTGGAACTATTTAGAGACCTTCGTAAGGCAGGTAGAGAAGACAGTTTGGAAGATACCATACATTATGGATTTATCCATGATGATGTAGTAAAATTGGCTAAAGAAAATACATTTTTGCTAGTAGAAAGGCTAGCAGAAGAAATAGCTAAGTTAGTATTAATTAAATATGAAGTAGAAAAAATAAATGTAAGAATTAGAAAACCCAATGCTCCAATTAATGGACACTTTGAATATGCAGGAGTAGAAATAACAAGGAGTAGAGATGAATATAAATAAAGTTTATTTGAGTCTTGGTTCAAATATGGGCAATAGTTATTATTATCTTCTAAGTGCAATTAATGAAATAAACAAATTAGAAGATACTAGTGTGACTAAAGTAAGTAAATTTTATAAAACAGCTCCTTGGGGAAA
>CAZFBB010000096.1:0-11640 GCA_964517235.1 uncultured Fusobacteriaceae bacterium | reverse complement strand
TGTGGAATAGACGCAGTTGGAGGAAGTTTGATAAGAGATGTTAAACCAGGAGAAATGGTAGTTATAGATGAAAATGGAATTAAATCTATACAATATGCAGAAAATACCAATGAAGCACCATGTTCATTTGAATATATTTATTTTGCTAGACCAGACAGTAGAATAGATGGGATAAGTGTTTATGAAGCAAGATATAAAAGTGGGAAGAAGTTGTATGTGCAACAGCCAGTAGAAGCGGATATAGTAATAGGAGTACCAGATAGTGGAATTCCAGCAGCTATAGGATATGCAGAGGCTAGTGGAATCCCTTATGGTATAGGATTTATAAAAAATAAATATGTAGCCAGAACTTTTATTGCACCTACTCAAGAACTTCGGGAAAAAGCAGTAAATGTAAAATTAAATGTTATAAAAGAAAATATAGTAGGAAAAAGAGTTGTAGTAATAGATGATTCTGTTGTTAGAGGAACTACTAGTAAAAGATTAGTAGATTTATTAAGGAATGCTGGAGCAAAAGAAGTGCATTTTAGAAGTGCATCACCAGCAGTTAAGTTTCCATGTTATTTTGGAATAGATACAGCACACAGAAGTGAACTTATTGCTAGTAAAATGAATGTAGAAGAAGTATGTAATATGATTGGTGCAAATTCATTAGGTTTTCTAAGTATAGAAAATTTAGTAGAAACACTTGAAAATAAAAAATATTGTTTAGGGTGTTTTAATGGAAAATATCCTGTGTATGCACCAATGGGGAATGACTAATTAGTTAATAATTAATGGTGGTGATGTTTTTAACTATTAATTACTTTGGGTTTGGTATGAAACTATTTAATATAAAGGAGCAAAGATGATATCGTATAAAGATGCTGGAGTTAATAAAGAAGAAGGTTATAGGGCAGTAGATAAAATCAAAGATGCTGCAAAAGCTACACATTCACCAAATGTTTTAACAGGACTGGGAAGTTTTGGTGCAATGTATCAATTAGGTAACTATAAAAATCCTGTATTAGTAAGTGGAACTGATGGAGTAGGAACAAAATTAGAAATTGCTTTTAAAAGTAAAAAATACGATACTGTAGGACAAGATTGTTTTGCAATGTGTGCTAATGATATACTTTGTCATGGTGCAAAGCCACTATTTTTCTTAGATTATCTTGCATGCGGAAAGTTAGATTCAGATGTAAGTAGCGAATTAGTAATAGGTATGGCAAATGCTTGTAAAGATTCTGATTGTGCACTTATTGGTGGAGAAACAGCAGAGATGCCAGGTTTCTACAAAGATGGAGATTATGATATGGCTGGATTTTGTGTTGGAGTAGTTGAAAAAGATGAAATGATAACAGGTCAAGATATAGTTGAAGGTGACACAATTATTGCTATTCCAAGTAGTGGAATTCATTCAAATGGATTTTCACTTGTTAGAAAACTAATTACTGATTATAATGAAGATTTTAATGGTAAACCAATATATGAAGAATTATTAAAACCAACAAAATTATATGTTAAAGCTATAAATAAGTTATTAACAAAAGTAAAAGTACATGGTCTTGCTCATATAACAGGTGGAGGACTTGAAGAGAATGTGCCTAGAATAATGCCAGAGGGCCTTTGTGCAAATATTGATAAAGATGCCATAAGAGTACTTGAAATTTTTAAATATTTACAAAATAAAGGTGTAAATGAAGAAGAGATGTATGGAACTTTTAATATGGGTGTTGGATTTGTAGTAGTTGGGAAAAAAGAAGAAGAAGAAACTATTATAGAAATATTAAAAGAATTAGGAGAAGAAGCTTATACTATTGGTCAAGTTTCGAAGGGAGAAGCTAAAATATGTCTAAAATAGTGGTACTTATTTCTGGTGGAGGAAGTAACCTTCAGAGTATAATAGATAAAGTTGAAAGTAATGAACTTGATTTAACTATCACTAGAGTTATAGCAGACAGAGAAGCAAAAGGACTTGAAAGAGCAGAAAAACACGGAATAGAAGGAGTTTTGGTAGATAGAAAAATTCATAAAAAAAATCTAAGTATAGAAATAGATAAACTTATTCCACAAGATACAGATCTTATTGTTTTAGCCGGATATCTTTCGATTATAAATAAAGAGTTTACTGAAAAATGGAATGGAAAAATAATTAATATACATCCGTCTTTATTACCTAAATATGGTGGGAAAGGTATGTATGGTATTAACGTCCATAAAGCAGTAATTGAAAATAAAGAAAAAGAAAGTGGTTGTACAGTTCATTATGTAAATGCTGGAATAGATACTGGCGCTACTATAGCTATTGCCAAAGTACCTGTGTTTCCAAATGATAGTGCAAGTGATCTGCAACAAAGGGTATTAAAAGAAGAGCATAGATTATTGCCTGAAAGTATTAAAAAAGTATTAAAGATTTAACAATAGCTTTCAGGTTGAAGACAAACAACTAGTTTTTTGAAAAAACATCATTATTTTTGTCTTGATACAAAAGTAATACAATGTCTTAAGGACATAACTGAATTTACGTTAGATAAATCTTCCTTATTCAGTAAAAATCAAGTACTCGTATAAGAAATAAGATTAAGTAATCACTAGAGTCAATAAATTTCAAAACTCGCTCTTAAGGAGCTCAAACAGTTGAAATTCTTAACGTTCCTTTCGTTAACTTAATCTAAATTTCTTATATAGGTACATCTAAATAAAAAAACAAATAAAACCTTTTTTAAGAAAATTTTATTTGTCTACAGTCTCAAGCTATTTACAATAGCTTCCTTTTTCGGTGATTGTGAAAATCACAGAAAAGGGAATTTCCTATAATAAAACTTTACTTGAATGGTGGTAGATGTTATACTTTTCCTATGGAAGTAGGAGGGAGTTTTATGAATTTATTTATATCAGATTTGGATGGGACACTACTAAATAAAGATGGTCTCGTTAGTGAAGAAACAAGTATAATAATTAATGATTTAATAGCAAAAGGAGTGAAATTTAGTATTGCTACAGCTAGGTCTTTAGAAGGTGCTATTGACATCTTAGCTCCTCTTAATTTGGAATTGCCCATTGTACTTTTTAATGGAGTAGAAGTGTATTGTCCTGTAAAAAAGGAAGTTATTAACTATAATTATCTATCCAGTCAAGATACTTTTTTTATAACAGATATACTTGAAAAAAATAATGTATATCCATTTGTTTTTACCAGAAATGAAGATAAAAGTGGAAGTGCATATTATAAAGGTCAAATGAATGGTGGTCAAAAAGCATATAAGAATAACACATATAAAAATAGGAACTATTTTAAAAGTATTTCTGAATATAAACTTTTAGATAAAAAATCAATAATTTCAGTTGCAGCCCTCGATAAACAAGAAAAACTAGAAAAGCTTTATGAAAAAATGAAAGATACAAAAGGGATACAAGTTCATTTAACAGAAGATATATATATACCCGGTTATTATTGGTTGGAATTTGGCCAAGAAGGATCTAGTAAAGAGATGGGAGTTAAATTTTTAAAGGACTATACTAAAGCTAAAAAATTAATTGCATTTGGTGACAATATAAATGATATTTCTATGTTTCAAATTGCAGATGAAAAATATGCAGTTGGAAATGCTAGAGAAGAGTTAAAAAGCATTGCAACAGATATTATAGAAAAAAATATAGATAACGGAGTAGCAAATTTTATAAAAAGATACTATGAAAAAGAAAAAAGTTAGAAGACTAAAAAATATTATATTCCTTTCATAATAAATGACTAATTTTTTGTTAATTGGTCATTTTTTGTTTTAATACAAAAGTAACTTGATGTTTTAGAGGGGATAAATAAAGTTACTTTAGATAAATCCTTTATATTTATTAGAGCAATTGTTTATGAAAGAGTATAATTTAAAAAATTATTCTTAGTAGTTCAAATAGATTACATTTTCAAAATTCATCGCCTAATTTAAACTTTAAAAAAAGTATATTAAAATCGAGAAGGTTTGTACCGAATTTTTTTGTAAAAATTTATTTATAAATTAGCTACTTATTCCTTTAAAAATACATTTGATATTTTCTTTTAATAGGTTTAATGGGATTTTAATTATTAAAAATTTAAAGGGTTAATTAATAATTTGAATTTAAATATAAATAAAATTAAATTAAAAATAAATAAAATTAATTATTGAGTTGATTTTTTTTGAATGATAAATTAAAATTATAAAAAGGAGGTAGATATGAAGAGCAATAATTTAATAGGAAAATGTCCAATATGTAGTAATAAGATGGAAGCAGTTAAGTTACATTGTAAAAATTGTAATACTAGCATAGAAGGAAAATTTCATTTGCATAAATTTTTACAATTAACAGAAGAAGAATTATCTTTTGTTGAAGTTTTTATAAAAAACAAAGGAAATATTAAAGAGATAGAAAAGGAACTTGGTATTTCATATCCTACAGTTAGGAATAAATTAAGAGGTGTAGTAGAAGCTTTGGGATATAGGAACGAAAAGAAAAATGTTGATAAAAATGAGATTCTTGATAGGTTAGAAAAGGGAGAAATATCGTCTGAAGAAGCTGTTAAATTGTTAAATGAATAAGGGGGGAAAATGAACGAAAAAGAAAGAGTATTAAAGATGGTGGAAGAGGGAAAAATCAATGCAGTAGAAGCACTAAAATTATTAGAAGCTCTAGGTAATTCAAATGAAACTTTTGGCGAAGTAGTTAGAGTAAGAAAGGAAGAAGATGTAGAAAAAGGAAGATTTTTGAGAATAAAAATTACTTCAAATGAAGAAAACTTAAATTTCACTATACCACTTGGATTAGTTAGTATGGGAATTAATATGGTAAATCAATTTGGAGTAGATATAAATAAAGTAGAAGGGTTTAAACAAGTCAACTTTGAAGAAGTAATAAAACAGATTGAAAAGGGGGCTATGGGAAAAATAATTGATATAAAAACAGAAAATGAATCGATTGAGATTTTTATAGAATAATAATTTGGAAGTTAGTTGATGCTAACTTCTTTTTTTTGAAAATTATATCACTGTGATTTTTTATTTAAAAGGAATGTAAAAAATTGAACTTTTCCCAAGAAAAACTTTACTAAAAAAGTCTAGTAATGTTATAATTTTGTGAAGGGTTGTGAAATATGATGGATAAATATAGAAAAATAAATGTATTTAAGGGAATATCAAGTGAAACTCTTGAAAAATTAGTGAAAATAGGTAATATTATAGAATTTAAAAAAGGTGAAATTCTTTTTATGGAAAGAGAAGAAGTAAATCATATTTACATAATATTAAAGGGGAAAACAAGTATGTATAAATATGGCCAAAAGGGTCAAAAAAGAGTAGTATATATATTGGGAGAAGGTGAAGTTATAAATGAAGTTATATTTGATAAACTTCCTTCATCAATAACTTGTGAAGCCTTTGAAAAAAGTATTATATTAAAATTTGATGTGGATCAGCTAGTAGAAGTAATGAAGGTAGATTTTGTGTTAACTAAAAATATACTTAATTCTACAGGAAGAAAAGTAAGAAGATTATATAGACAAATTAAAAATTCTATTCCTATAGGCCTTGATAAAAAAATAGCAGCTAAGTTGTGGAAGTTATCTAGAGATTATGGAATTGATTGTTATACTCGTAATTTGGCTTGTAGAAGAAAAAGTGATGAATGCAAATGTTTTACGAAACTGAATATTAAAATAACTGTAACTTACCTTGCAGAAATGTTAGGAAGTAGTAGAGAAACAATCTCTAGAGAGCTCAAAAAACTTGAAGGTTTGGGACTTATAAAGTGGGAAGGTAGAACTATTTTTGTAAAAAGAGAGGAAATACGAGAATTTTATAGAAATTAATAAAAGTGTGAGGTATCTCACATTTTTTTTTACTTAACTTTGATAATATATTCTCATAAAAGATTTAGGAGGGAAGATTATGTTTGGTGAAACATGTGAAAAATTGTCGAATAGTTCAATTGCAAAAGTAAATTTATTGAAAGAAAGTAAAGGAAAGTATTTTGTAGCTTCCTTGCTTGCAGGTGTTTATGTTGGATTAGGGATATTTCTTATTATGACTGTAGGTGGTCTTACAAAAGGAATGGGAGCACATTTTAGAATATTTATAGGTTTAGCTTTTGGAGTTGCTCTTAGTTTGGTAGTAATGGCTGGTTCTGAATTATTTACAGGTAATAATCTTATAATGACAGCAGGAGCAGTAAATAAAAAAGTTAAATGGAAAGATGCATTACAAATATGGGGATGGAGTTATTTAGGAAATTTAATAGGTTCTATATTAGTAGGAGTAATATTTGTTTATAGTGGAGCAGCAACTAGACCTCATGCTAGTGTTGGAGAATTTATAATTTTTATTACAAATTTAAAAATGGGTCTACCAATAATGGATCTTATCTTCAGAGGAATCTTATGTAATATACTAGTTTGTTTAGCAGTATTATGTGTTGTTAAGATGAAAAGCGAAAGTGGGAAATTAATTATGGTATTTTGGGCGCTATTTACATTTATTACATCAGCATATGAGCATAGTATAGCAAATATGTCTATATTTACAGCTGCTTTATTAATACCAAATGAAACAGTCACACTAGGTGGACTTGGATATAATCTATTATGGGTAACAGTAGGGAACTTTATTGGTGGTTCACTTTTAGGTCTTGCATATGCTTATATGGGTAGAAAAAAAGCTTAAAAAAAGGAGAAAATGAGATGAAATTGACTTTATCAAATAAAGATTTTAATTGCGCTTTGAAAGAATTATCAAAATTATATAAAATCTACGCACCTAGAGTATATGAAAAAGCAGGAACTTATTCAGATACAGACCTTATAAAATATGGGGAAGTAGCAAGGGTAGAAGAGATGGCTTTTTTTAAAAAATCTGATTTTTCAGCAAAAGAAGTAACTTTACCAATAACTCAAATTTTATTTTATTTTACAGAAGAAGGGTATAAAATGCCAGATGAAGATAATAAGGGAATAATAGTTTTTCTAAGATCTTGTGATTTACATGCTGTAGAAAGGGTAGATCAAATATACCTTTATAATAAATTTGAAGATTCATATTATAAAAGAAAAAGAGATAAAGTTAAATTTGTTGTTGTTGGATGTAAAGAATCATTTGACTCATGCTTTTGCGTAAGTATGGGAACGAATAAAATAGATAAATATGATATAGGAATGAAGATAAATGAAGCAAATGTTAATCTTCATATTAAAGATGAAACTCTGCTTAATTATTTTGATGGTAAAGAAGAAGAGTTTCAAATGGAATTTGTAGAAGAAAATAAATTTAAGGTTGATGTACCTGATAATATTGAATTAAAAGATATAATTGATTTGCCCTTGTGGAGAGAATATGATAAAAGGTGTGTTGCTTGTGGAAAATGTAATTTTGTATGTCCAACATGTACTTGTTATTCAACGCAAGATATAGCATATAGCGATAATGGTAAAAATGGAGAAAGAAGGAGAGTATGGGCTTCATGTCATGTTAAAGGATTTACTGACATGGCTGGAGGGCATAGATTTAGGGAAAAGCATGGAGATAGAATGAGATTTAAAGTAATGCATAAAGTATCTGATTATAAAAAAAGATTTGGTGAAAATCATATGTGTATAGGATGCGGAAGATGTGATGATGCATGTCCAGAATATATTTCATTTTCAAATTGTGTGAATAAACTTAGTAAAGAAGTAAAAAGTATGGGAGGGTTAAAAAATGAATAATCCATTGTTACCAAAAGCTTATAAACTTATTAGTATAAGCCAAATTACTGAGATAGAGTGGTTATTTAGAGTAGAATTTGATAAAGTAGAAGAAGTTAATTATGGGCAATTTATTCAGATTTCTATACCTAAAGTTGGAGAAGCTCCCATATCAATAACGGAATTTAGTGTAGAAGAGGGATGGATAGAGTTTCTTATACGTAAAGTTGGAAGAGTTACAAATGTATTATTTGACTTAATTCCAGGAAATAAGATGTTCTTAAGAGGCCCATATGGAAATGGATTTCCATTTGATAAACGTTATAAGGATAAACATCTTGTAGTAGTAGCAGGAGGTTCAGGATGTGGACCAGTTAGGTCTATGATAAATGCAGTACATAAAAAGTTTAAATCAGTTGAAAAGATGGACTTAATATTAGGATTTAGAGATCATTCATGTATTCTATTTGATGATGAAATTAGTTCTTGGCAAAAAAAACATAATACTATATTAACTGTTGATGATGTATGTAAAGAAGATGCTTGTAATGTAGAAGGTGTTGCAGAAGGTAGAGTTACTGATCATGTTGGGAAATTAGATTTATCAAATAAGGATAATTTAGAAGTAGTTATAGTAGGCCCACCTATAATGATGAAGTTTACTGCTCTTGAATTTGTAAAGGAAGGAGTACCAAAAGAAAAAATATGGTTGTCATTTGAAAGAAACATGTCTTGTGCAGTTGGAAAGTGTGGACACTGTAAAATCGATGAAACATATGTGTGTTTAGAAGGACCAGTATTTAACTATGTAAAAGGTGAAACTTTATTAGACTAGGAGGCTTAGAATGAATCTTGATATAAATAGAAAGCAAGTAACAAAAAATGCGTATAGAGTAACAAAAAATAGAAATGAAACAGCCCTTAGAGTAAGAGTTCCTGGTGGAGAGATTAGTGGAGAGCTACTTATGAAAGTAAGTGAAATTGCTAATAAATATGGAAATGGGAAGGTTCATATGACTACTAGACAAGGGTTTGAAATAATGGGTATTCCCTGGGATAAAATGGACGAATGTAATAAATTAGTTCAACCTCTTATAGAAGGACTTGAAATAAATCAAGAAGTAAAAAATGGTGGATATCCAGCAGCAGGAACTAGAAATATAGCTAGTTGCATTGGTAATAAAGTCTGTCCAAAAGCACAGTATCAAACAACAAAACTGGCAAAAAAAATTGAAGATGCGGTATTTCCTAATGATTTTCACTTTAAGATAGCTCTTACTGGGTGTCCAAATGATTGTCAAAAAGTAAGATTACATGATTTTGGAATAATCGGTATGACCATGCCAAAATTTGATAAGGATAGATGTATATCTTGTGGAAGATGTGAAGTAAAGTGTAAAAAACTATCTACAGGTGCAATAAAAATGGAGAACTTTAGACCAAAGAGGGAGCATGATAGATGTATAGGATGTGGAGAATGTGTATTAAATTGTCCAACTTCTGCATGGACTAGAGATGAAAAAAAATATTTTAGATTAGCAATAATGGGAAGAACTGGTAAAAGAAATCCAAGACTTGCAGAAGATTTTTTAATTTGGGCTAATGAAGAAACTATATTAAAAATAATATTAAATACATATAAATATGTAGATAAATATATTGACAGAAGCCTTGGAAAGGAACATATTGGTTATATTGTTGATAGAACAGGATTTATAGAATTTAAAAAGTGGGCTTTAGATGGCATAGATGTTCCCAATTATACTATAGTGAAGCATAATGTATATTGGTCTGGAATCAAATATCCAGGTATATTATAAAATTTATAATAGTAATTTTAGTTGAAAAAATTCAAAGTAGTTCTTCTATTATAAAAAAATGAAGATATACAATAATTAACTAAGAGATAGGTTAAGGATTTTAAATTAGAGGGAATATTTAGGAAAAATACTAAAAAATATAATTATTATAGTAAATGGGAGCTGAGACAGCGAATGGGAGTTTCACCAGAAACTCTCATTTCAGATTAAAGAGAAATAATTGATTTTTTCAATAATTATTTATTTCTTTATCTGCTAAAGGGTTTGCTATTAATAAATGAATAGGAAGCATTATATTCATGATAGTCAGGAATTTGATAATCACTTAATTTACTCAAAATATCATTATATAGAGCTAAATAAGAATTATAAACTCCATTTTTATAGCTTTCAACTAATACACTAGTAAAAACACCTCCAGATATATTATTTCCATAAGCTAATTCTCCATCTAAACAACCGGAAAAATGTATTAATTCGGCCTTCATAACTGTTTCAGTTTGGAAATCTATGAAGAAACTAATATTAAAATTGAGAGAACCTTGTATACTTCTATAAACTGTTCCTGAATAGCAAGAATCAGAAATAGTTACAATTCTTACCCCTTCCCTAAACTTTCTCCAATGAAAATCTAATTCGTCATCAACAAGATTTTCTTTGTCATACATATATAAGGTTTCATCAACTCCATCCTCTTCATCAATGGGAAATCCATAAGTACTTGTTATAGACTCAGGAATTTTGTTACCATGTCCTGAAAAGTAAAATACAAAAATATCACCAGCTTCTAATAAATTAGCCATTCTATCCAATTCATTAAATATATTCTTTTTTAGTACTTGTGCACTTCTAAATTCATTAATAATAAAGTTATTTGGTTCTAAAATTTTTCTAATCTTTCTTAAATCTACCTCACACTTTATATCGTTACCTGGATAATTGACACCATTTATTAAAGCTATAGCTCTGTTAGCTTCTACAACTACCATCCTATTTTCTACAATATCATCATTTTTTACTTCTACCTCAAATTCATATATTCCTGTTTTATCCGGTGTAAAATTAAAAGAGATATCAGCTGGATGGATACTCACATTTGAATCTGTTGGCTTAGATATTAAAGTCCACTTGGCTGTTGAAGTAGGATTATTAAGTTTAAGATTTACTTTTTGATTTGTGCCTACATTCACTTTTTGTGTAAAACTACTTATAGATTTAATAAGAAATTCTGTGTTTCCTATTTTATCATCATTTTCATCGTAATTATCTACTAATAGTATCCAAGAACCAGATGTACCAGGTACAGTATCTGTAATTAAAATGCATTGATAAAGATTGCCCTCAAACCATACTAAGTCACCAGTTTGGTAGATAGTGCCTTCTACATATTCACCTTTTTCATTTTGTACTTCTAAAATTGCAGAATTTTTATTTTTTTCAGGTAAAATTTTTCTGCATCCTGCAATTACAATAATAGCTCCTAATGTCAACAATATTTTTTTCATAGTTCCTCCTTAAATATTTTTATTAAGTCCAATAATCTTATCGCCATTATAAGTTCTTTGCATTATAAAAAAAGGATAAAATGATATATGAAATTCGCCTGATAAGCTAATTGAAAAATCAATAATTTGATTGAGAAGTTGATACAAGTCAGTAATATTTAGATGTTTAAACTTATAGAAGAAAATGGTTAGATGTAAAAAAAAATTAAATATTTTGAAATGGATTTTCACAGAAAAATAATGTAGACTCAAAATAATTTTAGTATATTATTGTAAATTTTTAGATTTTCTTCTAGTTAATAAAGTTATAGAAGTAAAATATATAAAAATAATACTTGATTATTACAACTTTTAAATATATACATAAGGGAAAATTTTTTATAATTAGAACAGGATAAATGACCTATAATATATATTAAGAAAATAAAACTGATAAATCATAAAACAAAAATTAAAATATAAAGTTTTTTAATTATATAAACAAAGTATCTAAACGGATTAGAAGAAAAGATAAAGCAAAATGTTTTTTTTAGGTGATACTGTATTTTATTCAGATAAAGTCAGAAAATTTAAATATTTAATTGGAAAGATACCTAATATAAAAGAAAGTGGAGGATAATTTAATTAA
>CAZFBB010000095.1:0-11701 GCA_964517235.1 uncultured Fusobacteriaceae bacterium | reverse complement strand
CTGGTAAATTTGCATTTATGATGTTTGGATTACCAGGAGCAGCACTAGCAATGTATAAACAAGCTGACGCTAAAAGAAAAAAAGCAGCAGCGGGAATATTACTTTCTGCGGCACTTACATCATTTTTAACTGGGATTACTGAACCCATTGAATTTTCATTTTTATTTGTAGCTCCAATATTGTATGGAATTCATACTTTAATAGCAGCAACATCATTTATGTTGATGCACCTATTAAATGTAAGAATAGGAATGACATTATCTGGTGGGCTCATTGACTTTATTTCATTTGGTGTGTTACCTAATAAAACACCTTGGTATTTGGTAATTGTAGTTGGAGCTGTTTTTTTTGTTATATATTATTTCTTATTTACTTTTTTTATTAAAAAGTTTGATTTAGAAACACCAGGAAGAGAAAAAAGAGGTAAAGATGAAAATAAAAAAGAAATTGATAATAATTTAGAGCTAGCGTCAAGAGTACTAGAAGCATTAGGTGGTGCAAATAATATAATTTCTATAGACGCTTGTATTACTAGACTTAGATTAGAAGTTGAAAATATAGAATCTGTTGATGATGTTACTTTAAAATCTCTTGGAGCAATGGGAGTATTAAAAATAGGAAATAATGGGGTTCAGGCAATATTTGGTTCAAAAGCACAATTTATAGCAACAGATATAAAAGAAATTTTAGATGAATAAAAAAGAAAAAATATAAGTTGATATTATTAAGTTATAGTAGATAAAAAATACAGGTGATTCATAATTTTTTTAATTATTCCTGTATTTTTTAATTTTTTATCTCTAGCACCTTAAAAAATAGAAAGACTATCTTATATTTTTTTATATTAATTAAGTAAAATATGAAAAAATTAAAGATAAATTTCCTTTTTTTAATTTAATAAAGTTTGGCTTATTCATAATTTCCAAGTTTATCAGCAACCATAATAGCGTTATAAACCATACTTTCACTTATCTCAAAGGGCAAGTTATGTATAGATTCTCCTTTGATACATGTTCTCTTTACTAGCTGTCTAACTTTATTTTCAACATCTTCAATTATTCCCAAATCTTTTAATCTAGTTGGCAAACCAACACTTTTACAAAAACCTATAATTTTTAATATTAAGTCAATATCTCTATTTTCAAGAACTAGTTGTACAATAGTTCCAAAAGCTACTTTTTCTCCGTGCAATGCTCTATTCGTTTCTGGTAGTGAAATTAAACCATTATGTATTGCATGTGCTCCACCTAAACCAGAGTTTTCAAAACCAAACCCACTCATAAATAAATTTGCTTCAATTACTTGGTCTACTGCTTCATTTACTATACCTGCTTCAGCACTTACTTTTGCCAATAATCCTTTTTCTAAGACAATATCAAGAGCTAATTTAGATATAGTAATTGCCGTTAAACTTGGTGTACCGCCTAATTTATTTAAAAATTTACTATCATAACAAGCTTTTGCTTCATAATAAGTTGATAGTGCTTCTCCCATTCCAGCAACTAAATATCTTATGGGAGCATTGACGATAAGTTCAGTATCTACAAGAACTATATTAGGATTTTTATTATGATAAACATATCTATCTAATGAACCATCTTCATTATACAAAACAGATAATGCACTCGTTGCAGAATCGGTAGAAGCAGTTGTGGGAATGATAATAAGTGGTTTATCTTCTATTGAAGCAATCATTTTTGCTATATCGATACTCTTTCCCCCACCTAAACCAACAATAATTTCAAATTCTTTCTTAAAATCTAAAATTCTTTCTATTTCCTTTTGAGTACAATCTCTTTTATAAGTAATAATTTCAAAAGAATCTTTTTTGCTTTTAGAAAAAATTTTAATGAATCTTTCATTTAATAGATCTTTAATAAAATCATCGGTGATTATAAGATATTTGTGTCCATAAAAATTGGTTAAGTTAATTAATTTGTCTAAAATGTTTTTTTCTTGTAGGTATTTCAAAGGCATTTGCAATGTTTTCATAATTCCTCCTTGAGACATTATAATATTTTTTTACTTTTTTTACAAGTAATGTAGATAAAATATTAACTGTTTTATAAAAAAATTATGATAATTAAATTGGGAAAATAATTTATATTAATACATTAGTTTCGATAAATAAACAGTTCACTTTACAATTTATCATATGTATAGTATAATTTTCCTAACAACTACATTGGGGTGATTGGATGAAACTTTGCTTGTATAAATATGAACTAGAAAAAGATGCCCTTGTAATTTTAGATAAATCTTTGGCTATTACAAATATTAATAGTGAAGCCAAAAGTTTTTTTAACATTAGTGAAAAAAATAAAGGTAAAAAATTAGTTGAGCAAATATCCCATGTTTTAAATATGGAAAAGTTTAAAACATATTTGGATTTGGCTTTTTTGGATAATATTGAACTTACTTTTGACACAAATGACAATAAAAAAACTCTGATAAAATCAGGATTTATAAAGGGTGAGAAGTGTGTATCAATCTTGGTTAGTGGTGAAAGGGAAAAAAGTTTAAATTTATTAATTGATAGTTACATAGATAGCGAAAGGGAAGCGTTAGTTTATTTTGATATGATAAATGGGGAATTATCATTTACTGAAAGTTTTTTGGAGTTATTTGATTTATCCTATGATAAAAATATAACTTATTTTAAGTTTCTTTATAGTATAATGAAAAAGATTGATAATAAAGAAAAGATTTTAAATTTATTATCGAGTAAATTGTCTAAATTTGATGAATTTTTAGGTGTTATTGAGGAAATTAATGGTGAAAAGATAGAATTTGTCTACAAAAAATATGAATTTGGTGAGGATTTAAAAGGAGTTTTATGTAATTTTGTTCCTATCGATAGAGAGATAGTAAGAATTAATTATGATCAGACAACGGAATTATTAGAAAAAAAAGTTTTGATAGATGAAATGAAGTATTTATTTTCATCTAATAATTTAAATAGGCATAAAATGGCATTATTTCTAATTGATATTAATGATTTCAAGAATATCAATGATTTATATGGTCTTAAAATGGGAAATTTTGTTTTGAGAAAAACGGGACAAAGAATAAAAAAAGCACTTAGACTTGGGGATTTGGTAGGTAGATTTAGTGGAGATAAATTTATTGCTTTAATTAATGGTTATGATAAAGAAGATGATTTAAAAAAAATATCTAATAGAATCTTGAAAAAAATAAATTTACCTATAAAAGTTCATAATAGAGTCTATTATATTAGTGCAAATATTGGCATTGCTGAAGTTAGACATATTGAAATAGAAGATAATATTAAAGATGTTTTGTGTGCTCTGAGATATGGTAAGGAAAAAGGAGTTAAAATAAGTTTTTTTAATTTTTATTTAGAGAAGAGTTTACAAGATAAATTAGCTCTTAAAGAAGAACTTAAGGAAGCAATAAAAGATATGGATTTTTATTTGCAATACCAACCACAAATTTCATATAAGAGTGGAAATATAGTTGGAGTAGAAGCTTTAGTTAGATGGAGGAATAAAAGAAAGGAAGTTATTGGTCCTGATGTGTTTATTCCTATTGCTGAAGAGCTTGGTTTAATCAAAGAAATAGAAACTTTTGTCTTAGAAAAAGCTATTGTAGAAACTGAAGGTATTAGATTAAAAGATAATATTAAATTAGCCATTAATCTTTCAAATAAAGACTTTAATCAAAAAGAATTTATTAATATATTGGAAAATTATAATAAACCACTTGATTTTTTAGAGTTAGAAATAACTGAAAGTACAGCAGTACTAAATATTGATACAACTTTAGAAATGATAAGGAGATATAAAAAATTGGGAATAAGTATTGCTATTGATGACTTTGGTGTAGGATATTCTTCCCTATCTCATTTAAAATATCTTCCAATAGATAAGATAAAAATAGATAAGAGTTTTGTAGATAATATTGTTAACAATCGGGGAGATGAAGCATTGGTTAAGGCAGTATTATTGATTGCTGAATCAATAGGGGTAGAAGTAATAGCTGAAGGAGTAGAAAATGAACAACAGCTAGAAAAATTAAGGAGTCTTGGTTGTGAAATATTCCAAGGGTATTATTTTGAAAAACCACTTAGTATAATTGATATAGAAAAGGAATTAAATAAAAACAATTACAAAATCAAAAGATAATCTAAGACTGTAGACAAATAAAATTTTTTTTAAAAAAAGGTTTTATTTGTTTTTTATTTAGATCCATCTATATAAGAAATTTAGATTAAGTTAAGGAAAGGAACCTTAAGAATTAGGAGTTGTTTGAGCTCCTTAAGAGCGAGTTTTGAAATTTAGTGATTAATCTTATTTCTTATATAAGTACTTGATTTTTAATGGATAAGGAAGATTTATCTGACGTAGATTCAGTTATGACCTTAAGACGTTGTATTACTTTTGTATTAAGACAAAAGTAATGATGTTTTTTCAAAACACTAGTTGTTTGTCTTCAACCTGAGAGAGTTTTATTAAAACTCTCTTTTTTTTGTCTTTGATAAAGGGTTATTATCAAAGCAAACATTTTTTATAGGAAAATTTTTCCTTATTGCAAAAAAAAATAAAATGTTGTAAATAGGGTATTGAATATTAATATATCTTTTTATATTTTATTTTAAATAATAATTTTAATAAAATAACTAATATAATAGGGAGTTGATGAATATTTAAGGTAGTTGGTGGAGAAGCTTTTGGGAAGAAGTAAAGTAGTGGTAGTTGGGCTAGTTTACAATGTACCAAAGATTATTGTAAGAACTTTTAAAGAAAATAAAGATAGAATAGTTTTAGGTAGATTACCTTAGGTGTAATTAAGGAGTAGAAGTTAAAAAAGATAGAAAATTGAAGTGTATATAAGGTTCTTTGAGAACTATTAAATTTAAGTATTTAAAATAAAGTGTGATAAAAAATTAAAAAGATATATTAATTAATTTATAAGTAGAAAATAAAAAAGGAGGGATTTAAGTGAAAAAATATTTATTTTTAATCTTGGTGGTATTATCTGTATCAACTTTTGCAGAAGCTAGAATATTTAATGAATTAGATGTAACTGTATTTGGAGGTGTTAATTTAGATGGTAAAACGAAAATAAAAGGTTATTTTAGTGATGATAATACAACTGAAATATTTAATAGAAAATCAAAGGAAATTGGTTATACGATAGGGATAGAAGTACATAAACAAGTTGCAAAAATTTCTGATATTGATTTTAAACTTGGGCTAGGAACAAAATATGAAACTGGTACGATTTTTGAAGATTATGCTGAAGAGACATTTGCTTCAACATTACCTCTTTATGGAAGTGCAAAATTAAGTGTCCCTTTTATAAATGAAGCAAGTATATATCTTCAAGGGACTTTAGGACATGTTTTTGCTTTTAAGGGAAAGTTTATTAAAGAATTCGAAAAAGAATCCAAAAATAATAGGGCTGAACTTAAGGGTGGATTATATTCAGGAATTGGAGTAGGTATGGAAACAGAAAGATATAATTTAGGACTAACTTACAACATAACAAATTATAAGACTAAACTTATAGATCCTTTAGATTATCAAGAGATAGAATTTAAATATTCTAAATTAACTTTAACTGTAGGATATAAAATTTAAAGAGGATTGATGGGTAATTTTTGAAAACTTATAGTATAGGATATATTTTAGAGGCTTTGTCAATAACAGAGCCTTTTTATTTTGTACGGGCTACCTGTTAGGTCAACCTATTCATTTCCCCTCTCGACCCTTTGTGGATGGATATTGACTTTCCTCAAACTGTAAAGATATTAAAGTTTTTATTAGGTTGTAAAGATTATTTACACTTGTTTTTAATAACTTCTACTATATTTAAGTAGATTTTGTACATTGTTCAAAGTTTTCCTTTTGGAAAATAAGTCAATAAACCTAAAAAAATAATAAAAAGAGGCTGACCAAAAAATTAAAGATAAATAAAATATTTTTTCAAGAAAATTTTACTTATTTTCAATTTTAAATTCTCCTTTATTATTATATATATTATATTAAAAGTATAAATCGGAGCTTTTTATCAAAATGTAATTAAAAAATAAAAATTTTTTTCAAAATGAGAGAGTATCTAGGATACGGGAATTTTTAGGTGTTTTAAGAACTTTTAATTTTTTATTTAGGTATAAAATTCACTATTTTTAAAATATTAACTTTTTTTAATTTGATTTTAATTTGAACAGTTTATATAATTTAAAAGACTAATTATATTTAAAAAAATTATATAAAAAGGAGATTTAGGATGGAGATTAGGTTAGGTTCATTTAAGAGAAAATTAGAGTAAAAGGTTTTGTAGTAAATAATAATAATTTTACAATAGTTTTATACAAATATAGAATAAATCATATGTTTTATTTTTTTAAAATAGTTATTTTATAGAAATAATTTTTTGTTAGGCTAATAAAAATTGTTAGATAAAAGAGTTATAAAAAATCTAAAATTCACAGAAAATTATTTTAGATGTTAATAATGAGTATAAGGGGAAAAGTGATGAATAAAGTTAAAATATGTTTGAAAAATTGTTATGGAATTAATAAATTAAATACGACAGAAATTTCTTTTGAAAAAAGTAAAACAAACGTAATCTATGCAAAAAATGGACTAATGAAAACCTCTTTTACAAAGATTTTCAAAAAAATTCAAGAAGGAAATAAAAATGATATTAAAGATGAAATCTTTGAAAATGAGCCAGTTGAATTTGAAATTAAAGTTGATGATATAGAGATAAATAAAGATGAAATTTTTGTAATAAAATCTTTTGAAAGTTCTTACGAATCATCAAGTATTGCTTCATTATTAATAAATGACGATTTAAAAATAAAACTAGAAGAACTTTTGGAATTAAGAACAAATTTTTTAAAAATGCTACAAGATAAATCAGGTTTAAAAGTTGTAAAAAAATCTTTAGGAAAAACAATCTATGAATTGGAGAATCAAATTTTAGATGATTTTAATTTTGTAGATAAAAGTATTTTGCAAAATTTGGAGAAATTAAAAATAGATGAATTAGAAAATGACTTCTCACAAATAAAACACTCTGATATTTTTGATGATGGAATTTTGAAAAAAATTAAAACAGATAATTTTCAAGAGAAGATTAAAGAATACCTAAATAAAAGTGATAAGATATATGCAGATTATAGTTTTTTACATAAAGGAATATTTACATTACCAAAACTAAAAGAAGTAGCTAAAAAATTAAATGAAAATAATTTTTTTGTTAAAGAAAATAGAATTATTTTAGATGGAAGTACTGCTAATTTGAATCTAGCTGAATTGAATTCAAAAATAGAAAAAATCGAAGAAACGATAAAAGATAGCTCTGAATTTAAATCAATTGAAAAAGATTTAAGTGATGTAAAAGGAAGGAAGTTAAAAGACACAATAGAAACATATCCTGAAATTATAGATGAGTTAAAGTTGGATAATTTAGATAATTTCAGGAAAAAACTTTGGCTTTCTTATATAAAATCTGAACAAGAAAGCTTTATGTTATTAAAAACAAAATATATTGAACTAAAAACAGAAATTGAAAATTTAAATATAGATGAAACTCCATGGAAAGAAGCAATTAGTATTTTTAATAATAGATTTACACTACCTTTTAGAATGGAAATTGAAAATTTAGGAAGTTCTATTATTGGAGAGAGTGTTCCTAAAATTGTTTTTAGTTTCTGTAAGGATGGAAATATTGAAAATAATTCAGAAGATAATTGGAAAAAATTAAATAGAGATGAGCTAGAAAAAATAGATACGTTAAGCCAAGGAGAAAAAAGAGCATTATATTTGTTGAATATAATATTTGATATTGAAAAAAGAAAAAGTGAAAATTTAAAAACTTTATTTATAATTGATGATATTGCCGATTCGTTTGATTATAAAAACAAATATGCAATTGTTGAATATTTAAGAGAAATTTCAAAAATAGATAATTTTTTTATGATTATTTTGTCTCATAATTTTGATTTTTTTAGAACTATCTCAAGTAGGTTATTAATCGATAGGATAAACAAATTACATGCTATTAGATTAAATAATGAAATTAAAATTATTGAAGAGCATTATCAAAATAAACCATTTATTTATTGGAAGGATCATTTAAAGGAAAACAAACATCTTTCATTACTTGACGCGAAAAAACATATACTCGCACTTATTCCATTTGTTAGAAACCTAATTGAATATGGAGAAGACAAAAAAATAAATAAATTGTCAATTGAAAGTGATTATTTATTTTTAACGAACTTACTACATTTAAAAGATAAAACAAAAGATATAAATATAGAAAATCTAAAAAAAATTTATAAAGAATATTTGTTTAGTGATGATTTTGATTCAAAGATTGACAATAACGACAAAATATATGAAATGATAATAGATGTTGCAGATAAGATTAAAAATGAAGATGACAGGCTGGAAAACAAAATTATCCTAGCAATTGCTATCAGATTATTTGCAGAAGAATATATGCAAAAAGAAATAAAAAATGCATCCAATATTTTTACTTGGGAAGTAACAACTGGAAAAGGAAAAAGTAAAAAAGTAAAAAGAGAATCAGGTAACGGTGTAAAATATTTAGTATATACTTCAGAGCAAAATAACCAAACAATAAATTTGTTTGATGGTTTCATACAAATTGGAGAAAATAGAAATAGAAAAATTTTGGAAAGTGTGAATATTATGACACCTGAAAACATACACTTGAATTCTTTTATGTATGAACCTATTTTAGATATGGATATTGTTGAGCTTAAAAATCTATATGAAAAAATAAAAGTATTGATAGATGAATAAATAATACTTGGCAAAAACTGACTGTAGTGCTCTTTTCTTAGAAAATTTCAGCTTTTTTCAATAAAAAGAAATTATTAAAGGAAGTGAATATTAGTTTATTCCTTTCTTTTTTACTGAACATTTATAATTTTTAAATAACAAGATTTAGTCTAAAGAATAACTTGCAGATAATAATTGATTATTAAAGAGGAATAAATAAAACTTTAAAGAATCATTTTTGTTTGAAAAAATTTTTGTTAAATAGAAAAAGGGAAGGCTCTTTTTTTTGTACACAAAAAAACCACCATGTAAAATGGTGGTACAAATCTTCTACTCCTTATTCATTACCCATATAATTTTG
This sequence comes from uncultured Fusobacteriaceae bacterium, assembly GCA_964517235.1. GTDB lineage: Bacteria > Fusobacteriota > Fusobacteriia > Fusobacteriales > Fusobacteriaceae > CAZFBB01. The sequence goes on along the minus strand of CAZFBB010000095.1, from coordinate 2,557 downwards.
GCATAGACAGAGAGAGTATCTTCCCTTCTAATCTCACTAGGTGGATAATTCGGATTATCAGAATACAAATAAATTTTATCTCCGAATTTTCTATATCTTTTCACAAGTATTTTACCATTATGGATAAAGACTCCTATATCATTTTCATTTATCATTACATTTTTTTTATTAAGATTCTACTGCCATTTTGCAAAGTAGGTTCCATATCATTACTGTGTATATTTATTATTACAGAATCTTCTACTAGATTCTTTGGTAGAGTAACAAAATCTACAGGTTCTAAATTAGAATTTGTACCTAAATCAATACTTATCGAGTCATAAACAGGTATATTAATCATGGTTTCTTGTACTGTTATCTGAGCTAAATCAGTATTTTCTTCATTGCTAGGTTTTAAATAGCCAACTATTTCATAGAGTTTTTTATAGTCGATTCTTAATGCTGTTGCAATTTTTTGTAATTGATAAGGATTTATTCTTTTATTAGTAGCTCCTAAAATTTTACTTAAGATACTAGGATTAATTCTCGATTTGATTGAAAGTTGGTTAAATCCTAAATTTCTTCTCTCTTTTAACTCGATTATAAATTCAGCTAAATTTTCCCTCTGTTTTTGAGGTGCTTCAGTATTATTACACATAATTAATTACCTCCTACATTACATTTTATAACAGTTATTTTACAAAGTAAATAGAAAATTTTGAAAATAACTTTACAGATCAATTATCAAGCTGTATATTTTAAATATAAACTAATATACTAAATAAGTAATACATAAATGTACTCAATTTAAAATATAAAAATAGGTTTCAAATTTTAAACAAAAACGGCTTTCTGCTAACTCAAGTAGAAGAGTGAATTTTTTAGAAGCAAATTAGATAAAAAACTTTTAGGTTATTACAGTAAAACTTTTACCTTTATAATAATACTTTATTAATCTGTAATCTTAATATTAATGGAAAAAATATTATTTAACGATAAAAAATATTATTAAAATAAGAGGTGAAAGATGAGTTTAGGAGAAATTAATAAAACTGCAAGCGACATAGAATCAAATACTATTGTAAAAATAGAATTTAATAATACAGGACAAATTATTAAAAAACTGGAGTTATCGAGGGTTGTTGGAATAAATAAGACTAGCCTAAAATTAAGTGATGGGAAAACTGTATCAAAGGGTTCCTTGTTTCCATATTACAAAAGAGATTTTAGAAGGGAAGTAGAATATTTTTATCTGGTAGATATAGTAGTAAAGATGTAGATTGTAATGAACTTAAAAACACTTATTTGAAGCAGTTGATTATTGAAAAGTTAAGATAAAGTCTTTTAACTATTTAAAATTAAAGCTTGCTTTTCAATTTGGAATATAGTAGAATCTGGGTAGAAGTCAAAACTTCTTTCTAAAGATGTAATCGTAGGGCACGATTAGTTTAAAGTAAAAAAGGTCAGTAGAAGATATGAAATAGTCCTTTGGACTATTTTTTTTGTTTATGAATAAAAAAAGGGTTTTATTACTTTTGTATCAAGGCAAAAGTAATGATGTTTTTCAAAAAACTAGTTGTTTGCCTTCAATCCAAAAAGATTCCTAAAAATTTTCTAAAAAAAAAAGTTTTATTTGTCTGTGTAAACTTATTTGTATATATCTTTTCTATGCCTTATATCTATAAATGTTATTAAAATTTTATCATCTTCTATTAAAGCTAATAGGCGATAATCCCCAATTCTATATCTCCATTTATTTTTATGATTAGCAACAAGAGGCTTTCCTATAATTCTAGGATTTTTGCAATTGACCAAATTCTTTTTTATATAGCCTATTAATAAAGAAGCTTGGTATTTATCTAATTTTTTTAGCTTTTTCAGGGCTATATCTGAAAATTCTACTTTGTAAGCCATATTATAGCCCTAATTCTTTCTCTACTTCTTCAAAAGAATAAGTCTTTTTCATTAACTTAATAGCTTCATCAAAGTTCTTTAAATCAATCTCACTCTCTATTTTTTTCATTACCGACTCTCTTAATAAATCTGTCAACGTGATATTTTTCATTTTAGCATACTCTCTAATTAATTCTTCGTCTACTTTATTAAGTCTTAGTGATATCATATTATTTCCTCCTTATTTTTTTTTAAATATTGTATTACATTGTAATACAGAAAGTAGATGATTTTTATAAAATAATATTTGATATTGGATGTACTAGTCTTTCTGAATAAGAGTAGAAGAAGAAGATTCCGAAAAATCTTCTTCTAAACTTGAGAGTTATTTGGAATTCTTTGGTAAAATGCCCTTTCACCAAATTTTTCTAAACAATTTTTTTGGATTAAAATCCTTTTGATTTATCTTCTACCAAAGTAGAAGGGGAATTTTTCTCAAAAGAGCTTATCTCCATCACTTCTTTAGGTGTAGGTTTAACTATATAAAATCTTCTTTTAAAACAATCGATTTCATATGATATAATTATATTTTATTTTTATTTATATTTCAATATACAAAATTTTTCTTATTTACTCGACTTGTGCGTTTTTTCAAAAAAAAATAGGTATTAGCCTTAAAATGTTG
>CAZFBB010000094.1:0-11892 GCA_964517235.1 uncultured Fusobacteriaceae bacterium | reverse complement strand
TTAAAGAGGAAGCTGGAGAGTAATTAAACTTTACTTAATAGGTAAAGAGTCTAAAAGGCTCTTTTTTCTTTTTGCAAAGAATTATGCAGATTTAATTAATAGATATGGTTTTAGCCTCTGTGAAACATCTATATATCTTTGTGACACTGTGGTAAAGGTTTTAAACAAAAAAAGAGAATAGAAAACTACCCTCCTAATTTTTATTTTCTTATTTTAATAGAATTTTCTCCTAGTAACTCTTGAATCTCAGTTATAAAAGTAATGCTTGGAGCAACATAGAGACTTTTTGGAAGTTCAACTAATTCTTTTTCTTCACCATTTCTAAAAGCAATATATATTTTATGCTCCCCTTTGTGTCTTTTTATAATTTCTTTAAGTTTAGGGAGTTTTCCCTTTCCTTCACCTTCTACCAATATATAAACCCTAAATCCATATAGTTTGTCCATATCTTCAATATCATACATATGTGAAATATTAAGCTTCAATTCCTCTGTTCCACCAAAAGTATCAACAGTCAAATTTCCTTCTATGTAAACAATGACATTTTCAAATAAAAAATGTACACACTCTTTAAATTGTCTAGGAAAAAGAGTAGCTTTAATACTTCCTCTATAGTCTTCTATTTCCAATATAGCCATATGTTCTCTAGTTTTTTTAGTTACTAGTTTCTTAATATGTCTAATTATACCAAATGTTTTAACAAGATGTTTTTCTTCTGGGTCAAAAGACCTTATTTCATCAACAATATAAGTATCTATAATCTTCTTATATTTATCCAGAGGGTGACCACTTACGTAGAGACCTATATACTCCTTTTCACCCTTTAACATCTCCATTAATTCCATCTCAGTTAAATTGGGAAGTTCAACTCTTTCAAGAGAAGATTTAGCCCTACCAAAAAGGTTCATCTGCATAATTTCATCTTCTTTAAGTTTTCTTCCTGCAACATCTAATATTTTACCAATTATTGCATATTTTTGTTTTCTATTGCCAGCTAAACTGTCTGTACTTCCACTCAAAATCAAAGCTTCGAGAGCTTTTTTGTTTAGGCCATGCTTTTTCATTCTATATACAAAATCTTCAAAGTCTTTAAATTCTTCCTTTTTTCTTTCGTTAACTATTTCAGAAACTATTCCTTCACCTAAGTTTTTAATAGCAGACATACCAAAGATGACTTGCCCATTTTTAATACTAAATTTTTTAGAGGGTTTATTAACATCAGGTAAAGTGACTTTTACACCGTATTTTCTAGCATCTTCTATGTATATAGCTAATTTATCAATATTACCCATTTCACTAGTCATAAGGCTTGCAAAGTAGTGACTAGGATAGTTTGCTTTAAAATAAGCAGTCCAATAAGCAACTAAAGCATAAGCTGCTGAATGTGATTTGTTAAATCCATAACCAGCAAATTTGTCTATAAGATCAAAAATCTCTTCTGCAACCTTTTTTTCATAACCATTTTCAACACTTCTTTGAACAAATTTATCTCTATTTTCTTCCATTATTTCCAATATCTTTTTACCCATAGCACGACGTAATAAATCTGCTTCACCCATGGAATAATTTGCCATTACATTTGCAATTTTCATTACTTGCTCTTGATAAAGGATAACACCATAAGTTTCTTCTAAAACACCCTTTAGACTATCATGGGGATATTTAGTTCTACTAAGACCTTTTTTTACATTAATATAATCATCAACCATTCCTGAGCCCAGTGGCCCGGGTCTATAGAGAGCTAATAGAGCTATTATATCTTCAAATCTATCTGGGCTTAATTTTTTCATTAACTTTATCATACCAGCTGATTCTAATTGGAAAACACCTAAGCTGTCTCCCTTTCGAAGAAGTTCATATGTTTTTTCATTATTAAGAGGAACTTTTTCTAAAGTTATATCTTCATCTAAATCATTCTGTATATAATCTATAGCCCTTTTTATAATAGTTAGATTTCGTAAACCAAGAAAATCCATTTTTAACAAACCTAGTTCTTCCAACTCCTTCATTTGATATTGGGTAGAAACCAAACTAGTTTTTTTATCATAATAAATAGGTACTTCTTCATCTAGGGGATTTTTTGTAATAACTATTCCAGCAGCATGTATACTTGCATGTCTTACTTTTCCCTCTAATCTCCTAGAGTATTCAAGAAGTTGTTGAATTTCAAAATCTTCATTATAAAGGTTTGCAAGGTCGTTATCTATCTTTAAAGCTTTTTCTATAGTAGTAAATTGTGGAATCATCTTAGCTACTTTATCAACTTTGGCAAGGTTAACATCCATAACTCTACCAACATCACGTATAGCAGCACGAGCTTTCATAGTTCCAAAGGTAATAATGTGAGCTACTTTATCATGGCCATATTTTTTACGTACATATTCAATTACTTCTCCTCTACGTTCTTGACAAATATCTATATCTATATCTGGCATAGATATTCTCTCAGGGTTAAGGAATCTTTCGAAGATAAGATTATACTTAAGAGGATCTATATCAGTTATACGAAGTGCATAAGCAACAATGCTTCCTGCTGCAGATCCTCTACCGGGACCAACAGGTATATCTTTTTTTCTGGCATAATCAATAAAATCCCATACAACAACAAAATAGCCAGCATAGCCCATTTTTTTTATTATACCAAGTTCATATTGAACCCTTTCTCTAACTTCTACTCCAAAATCACTTCCATACCTGTATTTAATACCCTCTTCTACTAATTTACTTAGATAAATATCTATATTTTTCTCATTTTCAGGTACTTCATAGTGTGGAAACTTAAATATTCCAAATTCTAATTTTAAATTACAAAGGTTAGCAATATGCCAAGTATTTTCTATAGCACCAGAATATTTTCCAAGAGTTTTTTTAATTTGTTCACAACTCTTCATAAACATTCCATCTGATTCTATCTTCATTCTATTGTCATCTTGAAGTTTAGCACCAGTTTGTATACAAATCATAATATCTTGTAAACTATGGTCACCATGATGGACATAATGCACATCATTAGTTCCAACAACTTTTACACTATTTTCCATAGCAAAATCATATAATTTGTCATTAAGTTTATATTGCTCATCTATTCCATTGTCTTGTAACTCTATATAAAAATCTTCTCCAAATATCTCTAAATATTCATTAAGGGCTTCTTCTGCTCCTTTAAAGTTTTCATCTCTAATCTCCCTAGCAATTTCTCCAGCCATACATGCACTAAGGGCAACTATACCTTCTGAATGTTTTTTTAGCATCTTTTTGTCTACTCTAGGTTTAGAGTGAAAACCATCTTTATATCCAGATGACGTTAATTTTAAAAGGTTTTTATAACCTACTTCATTTTTTGCAAGAAGGATTAAATGAAAGATTCTTCCTCTTTTTTCCTCCATTCCAAACTCTGATATATATGCCTCAAGTCCAATAATAGGTTTTATGCCATATTTTAAGGCTTTGTTATAAAATTCAACAGCTCCAAACATATTTCCATGGTCGGTAATAGCTATAGCAGACATACCAAGTTCTTTTGCTCTTTTCATATATTCATCTATTTTACCAACACCATCTAGCAAACTATATTCAGTATGCAAGTGTAGGTGTACAAAATTATTATTCATACTATCACCATCCCTTTAATACATTATATCATTTTTATTTTTTTAAATAAAGAATCTATATGGGTAATATTTATACTAGAAGAAAAAATTTGTACTAGAGGTGTTTTTATTGAAAAATAAGATTGACTTAAAAATTAAAGATAAATTATCTTGATATTTGAAAAATGGAAAATAAATGAAGTACGTTGTATCTTTTTTTTAAATATAAAGTAAGAAAAAGAATTATTTCCATTTTGATTCTATTTTTTTTTTAATTAGTATGCAATAGTTACAAAGTTACAACTCTAAATAGAAAATTATTATTAAATTTAATCTCAACAATAACACTATAAAATTTTTTATAAAAAATGTTAAAAGTGGTCAAAATGTTAAAAAATCGTTTAATATTATTTGAAGAATTTTAGCAATAACCTTGTAATTTTAATGTAGAAAAATAAAATGCTAAAAATTCGTTGTTTTTATGTGTAATATATTTTTTTATATATGAAAAAATAGTTTATACAATTAATTAAAAAATAAATCACTTGTTTTTTAATAAGAGAATTTGTAGGAGTAAGTTTTTTTCTCCAACTGCTTTTCATCTTTCAGTAAAAATATAAAATTTTTATTAAAATTAGAAAGTTTACTTGATAATTTCTCTTGTAATAGAAGTGTGCTTCCAAAAATTGTAATTATCAATAAAACATATGACAAATGTAAAAAAAATATCAAATATTTTTTGAGATAGTATTTTTAGATTAAGTTGATATTGTAAAATTTATTTCACCTAATTTTAACCTTTTATAAGTATGATAATTATAAAATAAAATTGCTAACAATTTTATTTTTTAGAAATAATTTTTAATTTATTTTAAAGGATGAAAAAAGAAGAAGGAATTTAAGAAAACATAGACTTTTATTACTTCAATATCAAGTAAGAATATGGTAAAATAGAGGAAAGAAATAAATTTAGTAGGTGATTTTATGAACAAGAATGTTATAAAGCTTCTTGAAGAGACAAGAAATCTAATTGATTACAAAAGTAGAATATTTATAATTAATACATTTGTACTAGGTATTATTTTTATTATTATGAATTTTTTTACTGTAACAAAGTATAATTTAGAAAATGTAGAAGAGTACCTGGGAAGAAATATCCAAGTGAAATTAGTATTAAAAGATATGTTAAGTGAAAGTACAGTTAGGTCTTATGAAGAAAAGCTTATTACTTTAGATAAAGTAGACTATCATTCATATAGTGCAAAGGAATTAGCTGTAAAAGATCTTGAAAAGCGAATGAATCTTGATTTTTCTCAGAAAAATCCTCTCAAAAATACTATGACTATTTATACTAAGAATATTGATAGTGTAGAAGAAGTAAAGGAAGTAATTAATAGTATTAATGATGTAAATATAGTAGAAAAAATACTTTTTAATGAAGAGTTGGTTGGAAAACTAATTAATGCAAAAGTTACTATGAGAAAATTAAAAAATGAAATAGTAGTCTTTTTTACAATACCTTTATTTATTTTTATTTATTTAATATTCAAACTTAATTTTATTAACTATGAAGATGAACTTTTGAAAAAATATCTAAATGCAGAAAAGAATGGTTATGTAATATCACCATATTTTTTAAAAAAAGTTTTTAATATTCTTTTAGGATGGTCGATAGCTTATGTTATTTTTGGATTCTTTTACGGTAGTGCAGAAAAGTTATTGTATGGTTTAAATACTAGTTTTAACATTATTTTATTTGAAAACTTACCAAAAAGTATGTTTGTATATCAACTTTTAATATCATTAGTAATACTTTTATTCTCAGGTCTATTTATAAGAACCAAAAGGGTAAAGGGAGGTAGGAGATGAGAAGAATAGTTTATACTTTTCTTCTTTTAAACTTTTTTGCTTTTGGAGACCAAGTTGATGAAATGAGAAATAAAGTTGATAAAATAGAGCAGAATATAAAGCAAAATGAGAAGAATATAAACAGTGCAAAATTAAAAGAAAAATCTTTACTTAATCAAATAGATAAAATAGAACAAGAGTTAAATGCCATAAAAAAAAGTTATTATGAAATAGAAAGAAAATATCAAACTATTACAAAAAATGTAAATTATGCAGAGAAGAACTTGGAAATTATAGATAAAGAAATATATGAAGCAACTATATATTTCGAAGATGCTCTACAAAAATACGAAGAGTACCTATATTTAAATAAAACTAATTTATTTTTGGATGAATATAATATAGATAATTATTTTGAATCGGAAGAGATGAAGTCAGTTTTAGCTGAAGCTTATTACACCATTGAAAATATAAGTTCAGTAAAATCAGAAATTAGAGAGATAAAAGATGAAATATCCAATGAAAAAAGTCAAATAGCAGAGTTGAGAAGAGAGCTTGCTAATAAAAAGACTCAAATTGAAAGTAAAAAAAGAGAACAAGATAGACTTATTAGACAATTGAAAGATAATCAATCTTATTATAAGAATCAAATTAATAAATTAAAAAAAGAAAAATTACAAGTTGAAAAAGAAATAGAAAATATTATTAAAGAGAGAGCCAGAATCTCTGGAGAATATAATACAAGCCTTATACTTAAAGAACTTGGTTTTATTAATAAACCATTAGATGGAACTATAATAGTAAATTATGGTCAAAGTAAAACTGAGGGAGTAGTATCAAGTGCTATGGAGATAAAGGGTACCTTAGGAGCAAGAATAAAATCTGCTAATAAAGGAGAAGTTATTTATGTAGGAAAATTAAATAACTTAGGAAATGTAATTATGGTTAGTCATGGTTATAATTTAATAACTATCTATGGAAACCTTATTTCATCATATGTAACAGTTGGAGACGTCGTAAGTAAAGGTCAATCTATAGGAGTTTTAGGTTTCTCAACTTCTAGAGAGCCTATATTGTACTTTGAAACAAGATTAGGAACAAAAAGTGTAGATCCAAGAATATTTATGCAGAAATAATAGGGGGAAGAAATGGAAATTTTGGTAATATTAGCAATTTTAATAACTCTAGGAGCATTAGGAATAATCTTTTATATTAGCAAAAATAAAAAAACTATAGAAGGACAAGGAGAAGAGATAGAAAAAAATTTAGAAGAAAAAGTAAAAAAATTACTCGAAGCTAGAGGATATAAAGTTTATAATAAGAAAAAATCTAGCTATAACCTTATTTATAATAAGAGAATTGCTGAAGTTAGATTAGAAGAAGTTATAAAGGTAAAAAAAGCAGGGAAAAAATATCTTTTAATCATAAATGATGAAGAAGAAAAATTTACTCAAAATAAAAATCTTAGAAAAAGAGTATTAGAATTTAGTTATTCAACTATGGTAAAGGGTATTTGTATAGTGAATACAAAAGATAAGAGTATAGATACAGTAAGTTTTTATAATAAAAAAGAAAAGGAACTTGCAAGATGGGTACAAAGTCTTCTTATAATAGTAACTGTTTTACTAACATTAAATGTCTTTTTCCTATTGGCGTTCCTATTTAAATCATAGGGGTAATATATGAAAAGGGTCGTAATAATTTATAATAAAACTAAAGATGAAGCAATAAAGTTTTATGAAGAGAGTAAAATATACCTTGGGAAAAAAGGTGTAGAAGTAATTAGTAGTAAAGGGATAGATAGGGCTGATTTTTTGGTTGTAATTGGTGGAGATGGGACATTACTTGGTGCAAGTCAAAGGGTTATAGGAAAGAATATTCCTATAATTGCAATCAATTTAGGCAGTTTAGGTTTTTTAACTGAAACAAGGAAAGAGGAGGCATTTGAAACTTTTGATAGGGTTTTAAATGGTGATTTTGAATGTGAAGAAAGAAAATTTTTAGAAGTAGTTATAGATTATCAAAAAGTATATGGTCTTAACGATGTAGTACTTTCTAAAGGTGGAGTAAATGTAAGAATGGTAACTCTTAACCTTTATGCAGACAAGGAGTATGTAAGTACCTATAGAGCTGATGGGATAATAGTATCAAGTCCTACAGGGTCAACAGCCTACTCATTGTCAGCAGGTGGACCTATAATTATGCCCAAGTTGAATGCCATGTCTATAACACCTATTGCACCTCATACCCTAAGTGCTAGGCCAATAATAATGGATGGGAAAAAACATATTACATTTGAAGTGGTAGATAAAGATAGAGAATTGCAACTAATGATAGATGGTCAAAGAACTTTTTCTATAAGAGAAGAAAATAGTGTTGAAATAACTATGTCTGAAATAGGAATATTCTTAGTTAAACCAAAAAATAGAAATTATTACTCTGTACTTAGAGAAAAGTTGAGATGGGGAGATAAATTATGCTAAGAGAGCTACAAATTGAAAATTTAGCAATTATAGAGCATTTAGATTTAGAATTTCAGGATAAATTAGTTTGTTTAACAGGCGAAACAGGAGCGGGTAAATCAATTATCCTTAATGGTATAAATTTGTTAATAGGTGAAAAGGCTTATAAGGAAATGATAAGAGATGGGTGTGATTATCTAGAAGCTCAAGGTATTTTTGAAATAAATGAAAGTCAAATGAAAAATCTTATTGATATGGGAATAGAAGTAGAAGAAGGAGAAATTATAGTAAGAAGAAGGTTTGAAGTAAGTGGACGTGGAAAAGCTTTTGTTAATGGAAGAAGGGTACCACTTAGTTCTTTAAAGGAAATAATGGGAACTTTAGTTGATTTGGTAGGTCAACATAGTCACCAGCTTCTACTTAATAAAAGCTACCATATTAATTTGATTGATAAATTTTTGAATGAAAGTGGAGAAAAGATTAAGGAAGAAATAGAAGAAATTGTAAATGAATATCATAAACTACACAAAAGTCTTGTTAAAATAGAGGAAATCAAAGCAGAAATGCTTGAAAAAAAAGAATTATATGAGTTTCAATTAAAAGATATAGAAGAAGTAAATCTTCTTCAAGGTGAAGATTTAGAGCTTGAAGATGAATATAAAAAATTATTTAATGCAGGAAAAATACAAGAAAATTTAGCAAATAGCCGATACTCATTAAGAGAAAGTGAAATAAGTGTAATGACTCAACTTTCTCAAATGAGAAAAAGTATCGAGTATATATCTAAATATGGAAAAGAATTTGAAAATTTATATGAAAAAATTGATAAGGTTTACTATGAAGTAGAAGATATAGCCTATGTCATAGATGACTTGTTATCAGATGTAGAAAGTGATGAGCATAGATTAAATTCCATAGTAGATAGACTTGATAAAATCAATAGCCTTAAGAAAAAATATGGTTTTACTATCGAAGAAATACTAGAATATAAACAGGAGATAGAAGAAAAGCTAACAGTGTTGAAAAATAATTCCTTTGAAGAAGAAGAATTAAAGGAAAAATTAGAAAAATTAAGAGTTGAATATGATATTAAAGCAAATGAACTTCATATTGAGAGAAAAAAAGTGGCAGAAAGCATAGAAAATATGTTACATGATGAATTATCTGACCTTAATATGGCAAGTGCTAGATTTAAAGTTAATTTTGAAGAGGAAAAAAAACTCAACAAAAATGGTAAAGATATAATAGAATTCTTAATTGCAACAAATGTTGGGCAAGATTTTAAACCTTTAACAAAAATAGTATCTGGTGGAGAAGTTAGTAGAATAATGTTGGCTTTAAAGGCTATATTCTCAAAAGTAGATAACATTCCCATATTAATATTTGATGAGATTGACACTGGAGTAGGGGGAGAAACTGTTAGAAAAATTGCTAAAAAATTAAAGGAGATTGGTAAAAATGCTCAAGTAATGTGTATAACACATTCTCCTGCAATAGCAGCAAAGGCAAAACAACAGTTTTACATAGAAAAAAGTGTAAAAGAAGAAAAAACAGTGACTACAGTCGTAGAATTAACAGAAGAAGAGAGGATAAATGAAATAGGACGTATGTTAGCAGGAGATAACATGTCTGACTCGGTTCTACTTCATGCTAAGGAACTCTTAAAGGAGGATTAAGATGTCTAGAGTAGTTTATGAAGAGATTATGAATGATGCAATTAAAGTGACTAGTAAAAAGATACTAAAAGAAGAACCTCAAATTATTAAAAGGATTGAACTACTTAGTCCTATTAAAGTCCAAGAGTTTAATACTATTTTAGGTATAGTAGGGGATATTAGTGGACAAATAATATTTGGTTTTTCTAGCGGAACTCCAGAAAAAATAGTGAGCAAGATGTTGCATAGACCAGTAGATGAAGATTCAGAACTTTGCCTAAGTGGTATTGCTGAATTTGCAAATATCTTGTCTGGAAATGCAGTAACAGAACTATTTGAAGAAACTGGAGGCAAGATTGATATTACACCTCCTTCTATAGTAACAGGTAAAGATGTAACACTTTCTACTACTATAAAGAATATATCTACATATGAATTGGAATATGAAACTATTGGTAAAGTAAAAGTATATATAGCAATTAAGGAATTAGAGGAAAAGTAGGAGGGTAAAATGAACGTTGAATATATAAATCCATTTACACAAGCTACCTTTGAAGTACTTAATCAGTTTGGGACTTTTGATCCTAAACTTGGTAAGCCTTTTGTAAAGGAAGAGGCTCTAACTAGTATCGGAGTTGCTGTAGTAGTTGGTATAATTGGCGAAATAAAAGGGCAAGTAGTTTATTCAATAACTGAAGATACTGCTAAAAAAGTAGCTTCTGCTATGATGATGGGAATGCCAGTGGAGGAATTTGATGAAATGGCAAAATCAGCTGTATCAGAGCTTAGTAATATGATAAGTGGGCATGCAAGTACTGCAATAGCAGGAAGAGGATTAGAAATAGATATAGCACCTCCAACATTGGTTACAGGAGAAGATGTGAAAATAACGTCAAATGTGAAAAAGACAGTAGTAATACCTATTACAACAAGTGTAGGTGTAATAGAAATAAACGTATCTCTGGAGTAAATAATGACAAAAAATAAGACATTAATAGGTGAGTTTTTAGAAGGAATTAAAAAAAAAGAGATTAGTAAAAATACTTATGAAGCCTATAAGCAAGATTTGGAAACACTTAATGACTACATAGGTGAAAAAAATCTACTCGAACAAAATAAGGAGTTTATAAATGAGTATGTAGAGTACTTAAAGGGGAACTTTGGTGAAAGTAGTGTTTATAGAAAGATAGCTAGTTTAAAGCTTTTTTATAAAAAATTATTTGAATTGGGGAAAATAGAAAAGTTTATAGTAGATGATATTAAACAAAATAAAAAAAAAGTTGATTTACCAGAAGTAATATCCGAGGAAGAATTGGAAAAAGTACTAGGAGTAATACAAGATGATTCTAAAGGTAAAAGGGATAAATTGCTTATTAATTTGATGTATGAAACAGGAATAAAGCTAGTAGAAGCATTAAATTTGGAGAAGAAATCAATAGGGAATGGTGTTATTAATTTAGAAAAAAACAATAAAAAACATATAATCAGAATTAGTAAAAAACTTGAAAATAGATTTGAAAGTTTCTTTTTGGAAGATATATGTGGAGAAAATAAAGTTTTTGAAAAGTTAACAAGGCAGACCTTTTCTGCTAGAGTAAAAAAATATGGAAGGAAGGCTAAACTTGAAAAACCACTTAGTCCCTTTAAATTAAAAGGAAGTGCTATTTATAACTTTATAGAAGAGGGAGTTAGCATAAAGGAACTAAAAGATAGATTAGATTATACTAATATAGGTATGAGTGGTATATACTTAGTTAGAAACAAAAGTGATATAAAAAAAATCTATGATAAAATAGCCATAGGAGATTGGAATGTTTCAAAAAATATTTGAATACTTAGGTCCTAGATACAATAAAGTTAGAGATAATTTAAAAGAGGGAAAGTTGGTAGAAGCTTTTGAAGCTTGTAAAGAGTTTGATGAAGTAGAAGCTAAAGTTTTAAAAGGTATGATACTTATTCTTCTTAAAAAATATAATAAAGCCATAGAAGTATTTAAGAGTGTAGAAGTAGAGGGATTATCAATGATATCAAAAGATATCTACTTTGAGCTCTTGGGTCTTTGTTATTATGAAGAAAATAATCATCTTGAAGCTGCACAAAATTTTATAAAAGCTTTAGAAATAAATAATAATAACTTTTATGCCAAGTATAATTTGTCAAATATTTATCTGCTAAAAAAAGATTATAAAAAAGCTTATGAATATTTGCTAGATTTAGAAAAGATTGAACCTCAAAATGATACAATTAAAAAGAATAAAGAATTGTTAGAAAAATTTTTATAAATTTTTACAAACAAAAAAGGGAAGACTAATTTAAAGTGTAGTCTTCCTTTTTATT
>CAZFBB010000093.1:0-12244 GCA_964517235.1 uncultured Fusobacteriaceae bacterium | reverse complement strand
AGAATACTTCTTCCATTCTTTTATAAATTTTCTACTTAAATACCCATAAGGTTTACCTGTAAATTGAAGGGATGATAAAATTTCATTTAAAAGTAAATTATCTTTCTCATAATCCTTTTTAGAAGTAAATAATGTGATTTTTAATACTACTCCTTCATTATATGCGTATACATTAACAAAGTACTCTTTACTAGAAGTTATATTTTCAATTTTATAACTTTTCTCCACTCCAATATTTATTTCTTTTTTATCTAATTTTTCTACTCTAATGTTATTTCCCACCATCTTTTCAAATTCATTCAAAGAATATTTTCTTCCTACATAGTCTATTTTAATCTTATTTTTACCGCTAACAAAAGGAATTAAATTCTTTTCGTTCAAAAAAGTATCGTAATCTTTCATGCTAATTTCTAATTTATCAGGATATTTAATACTATATATAGATTAAGATAATGTTATTATTTCTCTTTCTTTGTTCAAGTTTATCACAAATAAAATTAATGTTAAAATAAGTAAACAAACACTTAATAATGCCATCTTTTTTTTTATACTCATTTTTTCTTTTTTTAATTTCATTGTATACTCCTTCAAATTCTATAAATACAATCAATTTTGCTAAAGCTAACCTTAACTTATATCAAGCTGTACACTGCTTTTTTCAAATTAAATCCCATCCCTTTTATTCTAAATTCTAAGTCTACTTTTAATAGACCCTCATATCTACTCTTATTAAAACCAAAATGGTTTTTTAATAAACCAAATGTTTCTTCTATTTTGGTTCTAACCTCATTTGTCCTTTTATTAAATTCATTATCTTCATGAGACATTTCTTTCCATTTTTCATTTCTTTTCATTATCAAGTTTGTGTATCCTTTACTCTTTAAAAACTTTTCATTTGACTTGGTGCAATACTTTTTATCTCCAATAATAGAAAAATTTTTATCAAAATTTATATTATCTAAAATAGTTTCTAGTACTTTTATATCTATTTTATTTATTGGAATTGTCACTCCTGCTAATAGATACCCATCTTCATTTACTGCTGAATGGATTTTAAATGAAAAATATACTTTTTCATTTAAGCAATTTTTATTGAAATACCCATCTTTAATATACTGCTATTATTTTTAACTATTCCCAGAATAATCCATGTTCCTAAAATTAGAAAAGATGCGCTATTATCAATACTATAAACAGCAGATGCTGTATCATGACAATTTACATTTATTACAGAAAATTTATTACAGTTAAACTCTTTTGCTTTTTGTTCAGTTATATTTCCTAGTTTTGTACCTGCTGGAACTAATTGGGGTAATTATTCACTTAACAAAGAAATATCTTTTTGTATTTGTTTTGAATACTTTTTTTGGTTTGATTAACTAATCCAGAAGTTGTAGCCATTGAATATTCTGTATTTTTAACTTTTGTAAAGAAGTATCCAATTAGATTTGGCAAAAAGAGTAATGTCTCTCTTTTTTTATATTTATCTTTATGAATTCTATAAATCGAATTAAAATCGAAAAAATTTATTCCAGTTTCTTTGAAAATTTCAAATTTTGAGATTTTGTCATCTAATTCTTTCCAGTTGTTACAGTTATTTCTATAGCAAATAGGATCTTCTAGTATTTCTCCATTTTTATTAAGCCAAACATAATCTACTCCCCAACTATCAAGAGCTATGTTTATAATGTCAAAACCATTTTCTATAATTTTTTTAATTTCATTTTCAATTTCATTGATAATTTCATTGAGATTCCAATACAATTTGCCAAATTTTTTATAGGGCTCATTTTGAAATCTGTGAATTTCTTTAACAAACAAATCTTTTCCCTTTAAAATTAAGAAAAAAACTCTTCCACTTGATGCACCTAAGTCTCATGCAACTACTACTCCATTCATAAATCACTTCTTAGAAATAAAAAATGTTAATGCTAATACTTTACAATTAGAAGTTTTCAAAGTTTTTTATTTTTAAACTTACCCTAAAATTTTCAATTTGTATAATAAAATTGAAATTAAAATAATAACAACTATAATTTTAGTTGAACTTATTCCTTTTTTTCCAAGTAAAGTATAGATTAAAAAGACAATACTTACTGGTAACAATGCAGGCATTATATGATCCAGAACTTCTTGCATAGAAAGAGAAACATCTCCTTTTCTATAAGCAAACAAAAGATTTATCTTTACTACAGTAGGAATTAAGGCTCCGATTACTGTTATTCCTAAAATAGTAGTTGCATTTGTTAAAGCATCTAGTTTATCTGACATTTTTGAAAACAAATCAACACCTTTATCATAGGATAAATATATAGATTTTAATCTAAATATAATTATTATAAAATTTACTAATATCCATAAAATAACCCTTAAATAATTTCCATTAATTGCCATGTATGAACTTAAAGCACCTAAAATAGTAGTTATTAAGATAAAAAAACTATCTTCTACTCCTCCAAAGGAACCCATTAATCCAGTTTTGATACCTGTAACAACATCTTTTGATTCAAGTCCTTATTTCTCTTCAATTGCTATATTAGCTCCTAAAATTAAAGCACCTAAATAAGGATTAGTATTATAAAATTGATTATGATTTTCCATCATTTCTTTCATTTCTTGACCTTTATATAATTTCTTAAGTATAGGTAACATTGAAAATAGATATCCTTGTCCTTGCATTTTTTCATAGTTCCAACATATTTGTGAACACAACAGCCATCTTAAACTTACTTTTTCTAATAACTTTTTGTTATTTTATCTTTAGTCTTCATATTCTCCTACCTCCATAAGAGAATTTGATAAATTTTCTTCACTTGACCTTTTACTTTTCAGAAGATTAGAAATTTTAATTTGATAATAAACCATAGACATGGCTAATCCAATTAATGCAGTACCTAAAATTGGAAGATTTAAATAAGCTGATGATACAAATTCTATTAACAAAGGTGCTGTAAGTTTTTTTAAGGGTAAAAACCTTGATAATATAGCAAGTCCCACTGCTGGAAGTATACCTCCTGTTACTCTAAATCCTCCCATTATTAGACCTGCAATGGCTCCTACTAAAACAGGCTTAGTTCCAATAACTTGTGCAGCTAATTCATCATAGATTGAGAAAAAAGCTAATAGTGATAAAAGAATAATTTGAACCATACTTATATCTATTACATTACCTCCAATTTAAAATTTTTTAAGATATCTTCTATATTCTCTTTTGGTTTTGAAGAAACAGTTTGTATATTGACTTTGACTTTCAATTCTATTAGTCTAGTTAAATCTTTTATATCTTCTTCTCCCAAAAATACAGAAGGTCTGATTTGTTTGGCTCCTTTTCTTTGATATATATTTCCTATATTTATTTTGTTTATATCCAAGCCATTTTCAACTAAAGCTCTTAGTGGCTTGGGAGTTTTTACCAAAATCATAACATTTTGATCTTTATACTTTTTGTTTTGTATATTTTTAAGAGCCTTTTCTGTACCTAAAAGACTTAGTTTTATATTTGAAGGAGTAGATATTTTTAAAGCATTTTTTTCTACAAGATTATTTAATAATGTATCATCAATAAGAATGATTCTATCTACTTCAACAACATAAATCCATTTGGTAACAACTTGACCATGTATTAGCCTTCCATCTATTCTTATATGTTTAATTTCATCATACATAATTTTAGTTCTCCTCTTCTCCAAAATTAAAATCAAATTTGCTTGTACTTATTATTTTAGTTAAATCCCAAAGATTGCTCTTAAAATCATCATTTAGACCATTTTGAGTTAATTCTATAAGCATAGTTAAAGACAAACCTGTTATGAGTGTAATATCCCACTCTATATTCTCTCCTTTTATCTCTATTAGAGCATTAAAGGGTGTACCTGAAAAAATATCAACAATAAAAACAATAGGATTATTATTAACTTGTTCAATTAATGAATCTATAAATATGGAACAACTTGTTCCACAATTGGTGAAAATACCGTGGGGACATAATCTAAAGATAATATCGAAAAGTAAAAGTGTTGAAGAAGCAATATTTTACGTAAATAAGACCATAGAAAATGATTGGAGTAGAGCTGTACTAGTACATCAAATAGAGAATGATTTGTATAATAGAAGTGGAAAAGCTATAACAAATTTTGAATCAACTTTACCAAAAGTTCAATCAGATTTAGCTAAAGAACTTATTAAAGATTCATATAACTTTGATTTTTTGACTCTTACTGAAAACTATACAGAAAAGGAACTTGAAAAAAGCTTAATTGAGCATATAACTAAGTTTTTATTAGAATTAGGAGCAGGATTTGCGTATGTGGGGAAACAGGTTGAACTGAAAGTAGGAGAGAGAAGCTTTTATGTAGACTTATTATTCTATCATACAAGATTACATTGTTATGTAGTAGTAGAACTGAAGACAGTAGATTTTGAGCCAGAGTTTGCAGGCAAACTTAATTTTTATCTACAAGCAGTAGACAAGCAGATAAAACAGTAGTAGAGTATGCCTTGTCGGACATGACAAAACCAATAGGAGTATCAGAGTATCAATTGACAAAGTCATTGCCTGATAATTTAAAGTCAGTACTACCAACAATAGAAGAGTTAGAAGCAGAATTGGAAGATATAGATAAATAACTTCTAATCTAAATTGATTAGATATGAAATTTGAAAAATAATTGAATGTAAAAAGAGAAGTAGCTCAAGTTTGAAAATTTAGGTAAGTTCTTTTAAATACTCATTAAAAAATTAATTTGGAAATATTTCTGATAAATTAAAATCCCCTCTTAAAACTTAACAAGTTCAAGAGGGAATTTTACTGTGCAAAGGTTATTTTAGCTTTTTTATTATTTAACTTGAAAAAGTTTTTCCAATTTAAAATATCCTCTTCACTAGGAATTCTAAAATTTTTCCTCTGAATTATTTCTTTAAATTTAATTTGTTTTGACATATTATGATATGGAAGTATATTAATTTCTTTAATATTAGAATATGTTTTTGAATATTCTATAATTTCTCTAAAGTGATTATTATTATTATTTACCTCTGGAATAATGGGACATCTTAAATAAACATCTTTATTATATTTATTTAGGAGGTCTAGGGTGGTAGAAGGTTTAACTTTTTTTCCTAAATATTTTTTTTGTTTTTCCTCATCTTTTTCATTAATTTTAAAGTCTATTAAATATAAATCTATAAAATCTATTGTTTTTTCAATATGATTCTTTGGATTAAAACCACTAATATCTAAAGTAAGATGTATTCCCAATTCTTTTAGTTTTTTACCAAGGGCTACTAAAAAATCTATTTGGTTAATTGCTTCACCACCACTAAAAGTAACTCCACCACTAGAGTTATCATAATAATCTTTATCTTGCATAACTATATTAACCAGTTCGTCTAAGGTATATTCAGTACCACATGTAGAAAATGCTTTGTATGGACAGACATTTACTAAATCAAAGTTAAATCTGTGTTTGTCAAAATTTATTACAAGGTTATTATTTTCTATTTTAATTCCCTCTTCTTTAACGTATTTTATACATTTTTTACATAGTCTACATTTGTTACTATTATAATTTAATTCTATTTGAGGGCTTATGGATTCTGGATTATGACACCAAGCACACCTTAAGGAACACCCCTTAAAAAAAATAGTGGTTCGTATACCAGGTCCATCATGTATAGAGAATTTTTGTATATCAAATATTAACCCTTTCATTTTAATCACCTCTAGTCATTGCAAGTACGAGCTAAAATTTCTCTTTTAACATCATCTTCTAAATTAATAAATCTTGCACTAAATCCACCTACTCTTACAGTAAGGTTTTTATATTGTTCAGGATTTTTATAAGCTTTTTCGAGTTCTTCACGACCGACTACAGTAATCATTAGTTGTGAACCACCTTTTTTAAAAAAGGTATTTATGAGAGCTTCTACCTTAGCCCTCTCCCTATTATATATTCTCTTACTAAATTTGATGTTTTGTACACTACCAGCATGTATATTTGCTTTTATTTTGCTAAGAGAATTAAGCATAGCAGTAGGACCATTTTTATCAGCACCACTTTGTGGATTGTTGGCATTACTCATATAAAGTCCAGCTATACGTCCATCTGGAGAAGAAGAAGTTGCTCTACCCCATTCAGTATTAACTTGGTTATTAATTACTACTACTAACCAACTATCTAGTCCAATTTCTTTAGCATAATCTCTTATTTCGTTACATACATACTCATGTAATTCTACTGCTATTTGATCAGCTACTTCAATATCGTTACCAAACTTTGGTATATTAATCATCTCTTCTTTCATAATATCATAACCATCAAAATCCTTTGCTAAAGCATTTTGAATTTCAGTTAATGTATACTTTTTCTCTTCAAAAACAAGTTTTTTAAGTGCTGTTAATGAATCAGCAGCATTCATATTACCATACATTTCATTAGTACCACCAAGATGTTTAACTCCACCGTCAAGTACCATTTTACCTTTACCTATACAATCATCTGTAAGTATACTAGTAAAAATAAATCCTACTTCTCTATTCATTAATTTGTAAGAGTATGCATGTGCCTCTCCAGTTAATTTAATGTAATAACTAAGTAGTTTTTTATATTCATCAAATAACTGGTCAAATGTTTCTATTTCATTCATTTTTTTAACTTCTAAGTTACCATATTTATATTTATAATCCCATTGGTCAACACCATCATGAAGTAGTATAGTTAGAGTTTTTAATAGGTTAATACACGAATTAGGTGTACCTAAACCTTGCCCAGATAATACAAATTCGCCACAACCAAAGGGAACATATTGTTCAGCTTCTTTTAGTCCAACTTGCATAGCATTCATTACAGCAGGGATATTTACATCATCATTGTAAAGTATTGGATAAGTTACTCCTTCACCTATACAGTCTAAAGCTTGCTTGTAGATATCTTTATTCATATCTTCTGATATTCTTAGGGTAAATTGTGGTTCAACCAATTTTGCTCTACGAGTAGCTTCTATGGCTAAAGAACAAAATACATTGGCATTTTCAGGATTTCTTCTACCCTTACCACCTACGATTACCCTCCCGTTAACATTAGTTCTCTTAACTTCAATTAGCCTCCATTGACTTTCTATATAAGATATTGCTTCTTCTTTTGTTAAAATCCCATTATCCAAATCAGCTACTAAATAATCTCCTAAATAATCATCCATACGCCCATAGTTTACAACACCTGCAACAGATGAGTATAACCAAGCCAGTTGCATAGCTGAAATAAATGAATTTGGTTTGTCTAGTCTAATTCTTTTTAATGCTGTTAATAACCTTTCCATTTCCATTTTTCTCTTAGGTGATAAAGCTTGTTTATCTAATTTTTCTTCTACTTCATCAATATGCTTATCGATTACACCAACTAAGATGTCGAGTGCAGATAACATAGAATTATATTCATTTTCAGAATGTTTATTAATGTTTTTCTTTTCTTCAATAATTTTTTTAAGACCAGCTATTCCATTATCTAATAATAAATTATAATTTAAGTACATTCCACTAAATCTAGCAGTAATTATATTTGGATAAAGGACATCTACAAACCTTCCAAGTACCCCATGGATAAGTCTTTCTTTATAAAAAATCTCACGAGTATCATTTTTTTTCCAATACTCTTTTAAACTATCAATATCATCTTTATATTCATTACCAAGTTTTTCTAAGAAACCATCTAGTTTTTCTAATCTACAATAATGTCCCGGTCCACCAACAGAAGTTACAGATCCAAAGCCTATTAATAGAGGATCAAATCTTCCAAGTATAAGGTCATCTTCATACATAGGTCTAAATACCTTTGGAAATAAAACCTTTAAACATTCTATTTCTCTAGTTAATTTATTCCTATTTGTATATTTTTTATGCGTATTTGTATATCTTTTCATCAAATGTAATTGTTCTATAGGGCTAAGATATAATGGCTCTTTTGGTGCAACAGTTACATTTGTTTCATTTTGACAAAGAACTCTTTCTACCATAATAAACCTCCTTGATATATTTAATAAAATCATACCATCAATTTTAAAAATTGTAAATACAAATTTGTAAAGACTATTTTAAAATTAATTTAAAATTGTATTTACAAAATAAAAAATCAAAGGTATACTTGTATTATAATAGAACTTTAGTTTTATTTTCCAAACAAAAGGAGGTAGAGTGATGAATATTAATAGTATGCTAAGTAGAAACTTGGTAAAAACAAGTCTTTCTGTAGGAAGTAAAGAAGAAGTCATAAGAGAATTGTCTATCCTTTTATATAAAGAGGGGCGAATAGGAGATTTAGAGTTATTTATAAAAGATGTATTTGATAGAGAAGCTATATCAGTAACATCATTAGAAGATGGAATAGCCATACCTCATGCCAAATCAAATGTCGTAAAAGAAGCTTCTATTGCAATTGGGATACTTGATAAAGATGTAGATTGGCAAGATGAAGAAAATAAAGGAATAAGATTAGTATTCATGATTGCAACACCAGAAGGTCTTAATGATGCTCATGTTGAAGCTTTATCGGAATTAACATGCAAGTTATTAGATGAAGAGCTTGTAGAGAGATTGAAGAAAGCAAAAAATCCAGCTGAAGTTTTAAGTTTATTTTCAATTGATAAAAGAGAATGTGAAGTAAAAGAAAGAAAGTACGAAAGATTTATTATAGGTGTTACAGGTTGTCCAGTAGGTGTAGCACATACTTATATGGCAGCAGAAGCTCTTGAAAAAGCAGCTAAAGAAAATAATTGCAGTATAAAGGTAGAAACAAATGGTTCTATAGGTGTAAAAAATGAACCGAGTACTAAAGAGATAGAAGAAGCAGAAGCTATTATTGTGGCATGTGACAAGCAAATAGATATGGATAGATTTGCAGGAAAAAAAGTGCTAATTGTTGGAGTTAAAGAAGCTATAAGAAATGGTGATAATTTAGTTAAAGAAGCTTTAGGTGGGGACATACCTGTCTACAAAGGAAATGGTAGTGTTAAAGCGGAGGAAAATAGGGGTAGAAGTGGAAAAAACAACCTTTATAAATATCTTATGAATGGGGTTTCACATATGATTCCATTTGTAGTAATAGGTGGATTACTTATTGCTATATCACTAGCAATTGGTGGGAAACCTACCCCAGCAGGATTACAAATACCAGAGGGAAGTTTTTGGAATAGCATACTTAATATAGGTGTTACAGGATTTACTCTTATGATACCTATACTTGCAGGTTATATAGCTTATGCAATAGGAGATAAACCAGCCTTAGCACCTGGTATGATAGGTGGTTGGATAGCAAATAATGGATCATTTTATGGAGCAGAAGCAGGTACTGGATTTATTGGTGCAATAGTAGCAGGGTTTTTAGTTGGATATTTTGTAAAATGGATAAAAACTATTAATTTCCCTAAAATGATAGAACCATTAGTTCCAATTATGATTATACCCATTACGTCTACTCTATTTATAGGTAGTATATTTATATTAATAATAGGTGCTCCAATAGCATCACTTATGACTAGTTTGAATAATATGCTTGTATCTATGTCAACAGGAAGCTTAATATTGATAGGTTTAGTAATAGGTTTGATGCAAGGGTTTGATATGGGAGGACCATTTGGTAAAGTAGCATTTATGTTTAGTGTAGGTTTAATTGCTGAAGGTCAAAGTCAATTTATGGGTGCTCAAGCAATGGCAATACCTGTAGCTCCCCTTGGTATGGGACTTGCTACTATAATAGGTAAAAAATTCTTTGAAAAAGAGGAAGTAGAAAATGGTAAAGCAGCATTAGCTATGGGATTTGTAGGAATTTCAGAAGGAGCTATACCTTTTGCAGCAAGTGATCCATTTGCAGTAATTCCAGCTAATATGATAGGTAGTGCAGTTGCATGTATACTAGGATTTATGTTTGGAATAACAAATAGTGTTGCTCATGGAGGTCCAATATTATTACTCCTTGGAGCGTTGAATAAGCCTTTATTAGCAATAGTTGCTATGTTTATTGGAAGTATTGCAACTGCTTTTGTAGCTATTGGTTTAAAAAGCTATAGACAGAAAAAAAGAAAGCAAAAATAGTTTCAAATATTTCTTATTAATCCTCTATTGGTCATTGAATAATTGAAACAAAAAAGATATAATGGGATGTTTAGGATTAAGGAGATGTTATGATAAAATATATAGAAGTGTATGAAGACCTAAAGAAAAAAATAATAAAAAAGGAATATAATCCATGGGCTCCTATAGAAGGAGAAATGTTACTTAGTAATAAGTATGGTGTTAGTAGACCTACAATACGAAAAGCAATAGAGAAACTTAAAAAGGACGGATTTATTCATTCAAGACAGGGTTCAGGAATATTTGTTAATCCTCCAGAATTTTATGAAGAAGTTACATTAAGAACCCTCTCGGAAAAATATCATGAAAATCATTTAAAAACAAAAGTTATTATTTTTAAAAAGATTTTATCTAATAAAGAATTGGAAGAATTATTTTCAGTAGCACCAGATTCAATTTTTTATTATTTTAAAAGGGTTAGAATAGTAAATAGTCAAGCAAAAATAATAGAAGAAACATATATGCCTGAGTATCTTTTTAAAAATTTTGATAAAGACATAGTTGAAAAATCTATAATAAAATATATAGAAGAACAATGTAAGCATACTATTAGTCATGATTCAAAAGAAGTCAGAGGTATAATGCTTAGTAAGGAAGATGCAAGGGAATTAGACAAAGAAGTAGGGGATATAGCTCTTGAGATCTGTCATAAGGTATATCTTAATAAATCTATTTTAGCTCAATATACTAAAGAAATTAAAGCAGATAACTTTTTTAGAACTGTATCTGTAAGGTAAATAGAATATATGTGCAAATTAACTAAGAGGGGGTATCCCAAGTTTTGTGTAACTAAGCCAACTAGTTATGTTAGAGGGTTCTATTTAGACTTGACCCTGTCAAGTAGACAACTTAAATAAAAGCCATTTAAGAGGCTAAAGTTCTGTATTTAACTGGACTTTGGCCTTTTAGTTTTAATTGTATTCTTTTGTTGTTGTAAAATTCTATATACTTTTTTACTGCTTCGATTATCTCTTTATCTGTCTTTGGACGATATAAGTGCTTAAACTCAGATTTAAGGTGGCTAAAAAAACATTCTATGGGAGCATTATCTAGACAATTCCCCCTTCTTGAATGTGATACCTTTATTCCTTTATCTTCAAGGAACTTAATATATCCTTTATGAGTAAACTGAAATCCTTGGTCGGAATGTATAGTTAAATTACTATAATCTCTACCTTTTAATACTTTCTTAAGTGTTTCCTTAACTTGATTTAGAGTTTGTCTTTTTTCTATAGAACAACCTACTATTTCATTGTTGTATATATCCTTTATGGCAAACAAACATCTAAATTGATTATTACTTATTGATATATATGACACATCTATTAACCATTTTTCATTAAAGTTTTTTGCTTTGAAATCCCTAGAGAAGATATCTCCTCTTACTATTTCTGGAGATTTATACCTTCTTACAAACCTCTTTTTCCTAATAACAGATTTTAAGTCTAATTCATTCATTAACCTATAAACTCTTTTATGATTAACTTTAATACCATACTTTTCATCTAACCACTTCTTAACCTTCCATAAATTCCTTTTATTTCTTCATAACACTCAAGTATTAATAATTTCAATTTCTCATTAAATGAATCTTTCTTTCTACCACATTTTAACCACTTGTAATAGGCACTCCTTGAAATACCTACAAGCCCAGTTAATTTAGTTATTGACAAATCTTTATAGTCTTTTACAAAAGTGTACTTTATTAATTGTGGAAGCTTTCCTCACTTTTGTATTATTGACTTTTTTAGCCATTCAACCTCCGCTTTCAGGTATTCATTTTATTCTTCTACAGAAGTAAATTTAGTTTTTTGTCGACCTCTTCTAACTTTATTGTGTTTTACTCTATTATCAGATACGAGTAATTCATCTCCAACTTCTAAGTATTTATTCCACAAATTCTTAATTTGAGCAGGACTTTAAATCGCTAATTTATTCATATTTTCTTTATGGCTATACCCTTTATCTTTCATTCTAATAGCTTCAAGTTTAGTTTCAAATGAATACTTATTATTTTTTTTATAGAAAATTCCCCCTAAAATAGTTTAGTAATATCATAGCACATATCGGATTGACCCCCTATTATTCGGACTATTTTTACAAAGTAACTATCATTTCTTT
>CAZFBB010000092.1:0-12355 GCA_964517235.1 uncultured Fusobacteriaceae bacterium | reverse complement strand
GCAATTATATCTATATTCCTCGGAGATCAATTATCGAGTATATTAGAAAAAATCTCTAATGGGGAGATAAATGAGGATGCAGAAAAAAAACTTATGGAATTAGGTGTAGATTCATTACCTAAATTGCCTATGGATATGACAGATAGAAATAGAACATCTCCATTTGCATTTACTGGTAATAAATTTGAGTTTAGAATGCCAGGATCCAGTCAATCTATATCTGGACCAAATGTCTGTTTAAATACAGCTGTGGCTGAAGTATTAGACGATTATAATACTAAACTAGAAGGATATGAAGACAAATTAAAAGGTATTCAAGAAATTATTGCTGAAACATATAAAAAACATTCAAGAATCGTATTTAATGGGAATGGATACAGTACTGATTGGTTGGTAGAAGCGGAAAAAAGAGGCTTATCTAATCTTAAAGATACTATAGAAGCTTTACCAGCTTTTGTTGAGGAAAAATCAGTAGAATTATTCTCTAAGCATAATGTGCTTTCAAAAATAGAATTAAACTCAAGATTTAATATCTATTCAGAAGTGTATAGTAAAGAAATTAATATAGAAGCTAATGTAATGGTTCAAATGGCAAAATCAGAAATATTTCCAGCTGCAAACGATTATGCATATAAATTAGCAAGGGCAATTAACGAAATAAAAACTGCTATGCCCGATAGCGAAATTTTAATTTTGCCTCAAAAAAGAAACTTAAAATCTATATTGGAAAATCTAAAAGGATTAAAGCAAAAAGAAGTAGAATTAGAAAAATTATTGGAAGAAGCTGTTTTAGTAAGTGGAAAATATGAACAAGCTAAATTCTATAGAGATAAAGTCAGAAAAAAAATGGAAGAATTGAGAGATTTTGCAGATCAATTAGAAAGATTAGTTGAAAAAAAATCTTGGCCTCTCCCAACTTACGAGGATTTGTTATTCAAGTTATAAAACAGATAAAAAGCTTGGCTATTTTAAGCCAAGCTTTCTTTATAGACTATTAACTTCTACCTCTTCTTCTTCATTTTTCCTATTAAATAATTTCACCCACATTTTACCATTCTTTTCAAATTGGGGAATTTCTATACCTGTTTCATGAAAAATTTGATTTTTTCCATTTTTTAAATATCTAGGGTAGTTTTTTAATTCATACATTAAATCATTTACATATCTATTGACAACACTATTTTCATCTTTTTTAATTTCCCCTATTTTTTCTTCTAACTCTGCTTCTTCTTTTTTAATATTATTCTCAATTTTTTCTTGAACACATCTATTTTCATTATTATTTTTTTTCAATTTTTTTTCATAATGATTTTTAATTAAACTATCTAATTCTCTATTTATAAGTTCTAACTCCAACTCCTTTAATTCCTTTAACTTTTCTAATTTTTTAATTCTATCCCTCATAATTCCTCCAAAAAAACAGCATCATGGATGCTGTTTAATATTCATAATTAAGTATAGTTACACGATTATCTATTTTATCTTCCATAACCATTTTAGTTTTTCTACAATGTTCATCATATTCATAAGTATAATGAACATCAGTAATGACCTTTTCATTAACAGTTTTTCTAAACCAAATAGGATCTCCATAATCATTGTGTTTATATTCTTGAATATTTTTAATATTTCCTTCACCATCTGTAACTACTATTTTTTTAAATTTATCTTCCATTTAAACCTCCTAATAGCAATCTACAAAAAACATACTGAAAAAATAAACTTTTGTCAAGCTACAACCAATTTTCAATTGTAGTTTTAGTAATCTCTACAATTTCATCTATACTTCTACCTTCTGGTAAAATAGGGTCAAAAAATTCTAATTCTAGTTTTTTTGGCTTTGGTATTCTACTATTTATAGGCATAGCTTCATAAGAACCTTTTATTCCAAAAGGGATAACAGGCACATTAAGCTCTTTACTTAAAATAGCAAATGATTTTTTAAAATCATTTAATTCCCCATTTCTACTTCTGATTCCCTCAGGGAAAATTACCATACTCTTACCTTGACGAAGTACATGTGCACTTTCTTTCAAAGTTGTTTTTAGATTGTCATTAATATCCACTACAATGATATTTCCATTATCAGCAAGATTTTTCATAAAATTACTTTTAAAATGCTTTATTTTAGCAAGGTAATATGTTTCTTTTAATTTGTCATATGGTAAAGCACTTACAAGCATAGGACCATCTAAAACACTTTGATGATTTCCAGCAAAAATTACTGGACCACTTGGTATTTTACCTTCATTTTTACCCTTAAATCTAAAATAAGTTCTAAAAATAGGTTTAGTTATAGCTTTAAATCTTGTCATTACTTTATAGCTTTTTGGTAATTTAATATCTATATTATCCGCCAAAATTTCAGACCAATTTAACTCAGCTATATTTATACTAGTTGAATTTTTAGATAAAAATTCAGCCAATCTTTCTACAGTAGCATTTGCACTAAATTCTTCTTCTGTTAATCTTATTCCAAATGAGCTTTCGATAAACGCTTGCAATTCAACTAAATCAAGTGAATCTAATGCAAGGTCTAGTTCAATATGACTATCAGGATAGATAGATTTTTTTGTACTGTCACTCAGATATTTTTTAATAACTTTATAGCTTTCATTATCTGGCTCTTTAATGTCTTTCCTAATTTCAGCATCACTATTAAACAATTCTTTAAGTTTAAATCTACGCAATTTTCCTAATTTTGTTTTTGGCAATTCTTCTTTAACAATTTTTACATTAAGTATTTTTTTATACTTAGGAGCACTACTATTGTACTTATCAACAATGGACCATTTTATAGTTTCGAGTATATTACTTATCTTTAATTCTTCCACTTTTTTAAAATTAGGATAAATAATAGTTTTAAGCATATTTTCATGTTCAACAACAGCCATTTCTTCTATAAGACCATCGGCCAATTCTAAGATTTCCTTTTCGATACTGGCTGGATTAATATTTTTACCATTAGATAAAACAATCATTTCCTTCTTTCTTCCAGTTATAAATAAAAAACCCTCTTCATTTATCTCAGCCAAATCACCAGTCATAAAATATCCATCTTCAGTAAATGCTTCTCTTGTTTTTTCTTGCTTATTTAAATAGGCTTTAAATATATTACGCCCTTTTACTAATAACTCTCCTTCTTCAGAGAATTTTACATCTATATCTTCCAACAAAAATCCACATGATCCTGGCAAGATATAATTAGGTCTAGTAAAAGCAATCATAGGAGATGTCTCCGTAAGCCCATAGCCTTCTAAAACGTCAAATCCAAGAGTTTTAAAGTCATTAGCTATATCTATATCCAATTTTGCCCCTCCAGAAACAAAATATTTTATATGCCCACCAAATCTATCTTGGACTTTTTTGAAGATTTTTCTTCTAATATTTTTGTTTTCTATTTTTTTAGCAAAATTAAAAAGTGTACTTGCAAGTTTAGAACTACTTATTTTTGTCATGATTCCCCTATGAAATACTTCATATAATCTCGGAACTCCTATTAACATAGTAATTTTGTATTTTTCTAAAGCTTCTATAATCTTATCACTAGCTAGATGTTTTAAGAAAACTATAGTTGATCCAAAGTATAATGGCACTATGGCACTACCTAATAATGGAAATATATGATGCAAAGGTAAAAGTGCCAAGAATCTATCATCTTTTTCATAAACATTAAATTTACTTAATGATTCAATTTGAGATAAAATATTATCAAAAGTAAGCATTACTCCTTTTGGATCTCCTGTAGTACCACTAGTATATAGGACTAAGGAAACACTTTCCTTTTCTGGTGTATAAATCGCTTCTACTCCACATTCATACTCCTCTGGTATATCTATATTTTCAAAATAGATTATTTCTATTTTTTTCCCATACAACTTTACTGCTTCTTCCACTTTTTCTCTAGATTCTTCTGCTGTAAATAAATATTTTGGTTCAGAATCTTTTAATACATATAAAAGTTCTTGAAGGTCATTCGAATAATCAATATTAACACAAATACCTTTATTCTCCCAAATAGCTAAAAAAGCATATACTAATTCAGGTCTATTTGGTGCAAAAATCATAGCTTTTTCTTCTTTTTCTAGCTCTATTAAAGTACTATAATATTTGATATTATTTATTAAACTCTTGTAACTAATTTCCTTATCATCATAAATCACTGCGGGTTTATTATGATTTTTTACAAATTCCATTTTGTTCTCCCTTTTAAATAACATTAGTTAGTTTATTAGTCTAGTAAAGTTTACCACATTAAGAATAAAAATTTCAAGAAATAAAAATTTGTACACATTTTGAACTTACTATGAAAAACAATTTAGTTTGTTTAATGCTTTTCTAACAACTCAAAAAGCTTGACTCTAGTCAAGCTCCTCTACTCTTCTATATTATCTGTTCGATTAATTCTTCAAGTTCCCTTCTTTCTTTTTGTGTTAAGTCTTCTCCTGCTTTCAATAGCTTTAGCAAATAGGACTCTTGACCACTAACAGAACTTTCTAGAACTTTAATAATTAACTTTTTATAAAAGTCCACTTTTTCCTCCCTTAATAGGTAATATTACTTTGAAGGTACTTCCAATTCCTTCTTCGCTTTCTATGCTAAACTTTCCATTATGTAGGTTAATAATATGATTACATATAGATAAGCCTAAGCCTACTCCAGATTTTTTACTAGTCCTAACTTTATCTTCTCTGAAAAATTTTTCAGTTATTTTATTTATATTATCTTTTTTTATTCCTATACCTGTATCTCTTATGCTAATAATTATTCTATCAGAAACAATGTCTGTATATATATATATATGTCCATTATCTTTATTATATTTAATGGCATTAGTTATCAAATTAATTAATAACCTTTTGATTTTTCCCTTATCACAAACAATGTTAATGTTATCTATTGATGAATACTCCAGTTTTATATTTGAATCTTCAAGAGAAAATTCCATAATTTCACAAATTTCTTCTATAACCTCTTTAATATTTATATCTTCCCAATTCATAAACTCTCTACTAGATGAAAGCCTTGCTAACAAAAGCATATCATTAATAATCGAATTTATCCAATTAACATCATCAAGTATTTTTATTAAAAGTTCTATATACTCTTCTTTACTCCTATCTTTAGTAAGCTCTACCTCTATACTTTGTTTCATAGATGTTATAGGTGTTCTTAATTCGTGTGAAACATTAGTAGAAAAATCCTCTACTTTATCAAAACTTTCTTGCATCTTCTCCAACAAAAAATTAAATTTTTCATATAATTCTTGAACTTCGACAATTTCTGTGTCAGAATCTAATCTTTCAACTATATCTTCTCTTCTAAAGTTTTTACTAAAATTGATAATAGAATTAATTGGAATAATTAAATGATCTTCAACATAAGTCTTATTATTTCTGTAAAGCAAAAATATTATAAATAATATTATAGGAAAACTTAAAACAATAAAAATTATTATAGAATACATAGTTTGGTTTTCTTGACGAACCACTATGATATATTCATTTGTGATTGATTTGTTTTTTAAATACAAGTATTTATATCCTTGATAATCATCAAAATTTATATTATCTATTTGCAAAAATTTTAGAGGAATATCTTTTTCAGTCATATTATTACCCTCAAGAATACCTTCATTACTAAATATTAAAAAATCAAATTCAACAGGTATTTTACTTAAAAAAAACACATCTTGATTATAAATATTATTTATAAAAGTACCTTTTTCTAATAGACTTTTTTCAATATTTTTATTAACTATATTACCTAAAACCAAAAAACTAATAAGGTATAAGAAGAAAACTATCAATCCAAAAAGTAGAGAAACTCTCTTTAAAAGAGAGTTGCTTATACTTTTAATATATACCCTACTCCTCTAACAGTATGAATTAGTTTTTCACTATGTCCCTTATCCACTTTTTTTCTTAGGTGATTTATATAAACATCTACTATATTAGTATCTGTTAAAAAGTCAATATTCCATACTTTTTGAGCTATCATAGTTCTTGTAAGTACTAGATTTTTATTTCTTAAAAAATATTCTAAAAGAGCAAATTCTTTTACAGTTAAATCAATAGGAATAGAATTTCTAGTAACATCTCTACTAAGAAGATTTAATCGTAAATCTTTTGCATGAAGAACACTTTCTTTTTCTGTAGAATTTCTTCTCAAAATTGCTCTTATTCTTGCTAACAATTCGGCAAAATCAAATGGTTTTGCTAAATAATCATCAGCACCAGCATTAAGACCTCTTACTTTATCCTCTATTTTGTCCTTTGCAGATATAAGTAATACATATGTAGAATCTCCTCTTCCCCTTATTGTTTCGCATACTTGGATTCCATCATATTTGGGTAACATAATATCCATTAAAACTAAATTATACCTATTGTTACTTAATAAAGTTAAAGCTTCTTCACCATCGTAAGCAACATCAACAGCATAACCAGCTTCAGTTAATCCTTTATTTAGGTAATTAGCAATATTTTGCTCATCTTCTACAACTAAAAATCTCATTAATAATCACTCCTGTTAATTTTTTGTTGAAAAAAATACTTCAATCAATTTTTTTAGACTATGCAAATCTTCTACACCACATAACTCCCTAACCGAATGCATCGCTATCATAGGAAGCCCTAAATCTACCGAATTGATAGGTAGATGTTTTGATGATAGTGGCCCTATAGTTGACCCACCACCAAGATCAGATCTATTTACAAAATACTGTACTTTAATGCTATTTTCCCCTGCAAGAGCTTTGATTACACTGCCACTAAATGCATCTGTTGTATATGAAAAATTAGAACTATACTTGATACTTATACCTTCATTTACTTTAGGTATATTAGTAGGATCCGTTTTCCCACCTTGATTTGGATGGATAGCATGAGCTCCATCAGCACTTAACATAAAACTATTTTGAAGTGCTCTAAAGTGATCCTCTTTATCTTTTCCTAAAGAATATGAAATTTTTTCCAATAAAGTAGCAAGAGTAACACTATCTGCACCTTGTTTTGTTCTACTACCTATTTCTTCGTTATCAAAAGCGGCAACTACTTTTACGCCTAGGAAGTTATCAGAGTCTTTAAGACCTTCGGTAGAAGCAAACATGCTCGCTAAGTTATCTATTCTGCTCGCAGATAAGAATTCTTCTTCTAAACCTATTAATTGCCCTTTATCTACTTCATACAAATATAGTTCAAAATCTAAAATATCTTCTACCTTTATATCAAGATTTTTGCTTATTAAAGATATTAAAAATCCTTCTTTTTCAAAATTTTCTTTAACAAGAGTCACTATAGGTAACATATCAACTTGTCTATTTAATTCAACCCCTTTATTAACTTCCCTATTTTGATGAATAGCCAAATTAGGGATAATAAGTAGAGGTTTTTTTAAATCAACTAAATGTAATTTTGGATTAAATAAAGAATCACTTTTTGTATAAACTCTACCTGCTATAGACAACGGTCTATCTAACCAAGTATTTAATATAGGTCCTCCATAAATCTCTACATTCAATTTTAAATAATTTTTATCAATAATTTCTGGATTAGGTTTAATTTTGATTCCTGGACTATCTGTGTGGGAACCTACTATTCTATATCCATGTTTTTCTATATCTTTACTTCCTATTTCAAAAGCAAATAAAGAAGATTCATTTACTGTTACAAAATGTTTCCCGCCACTTTCTAAAGCCCATCTATCTTTTAAAGATAATTCTATAAAACCATTATCTTTCAAATCATTTTTACCATTTTCTACAGCAAAAAACCCATTAGGACTGCTGTATGAAAAATCAATAAATTTTTTTGCTAAGTCTTTCATTCTATCACGTCCCTCTTTTATTAACTAACATTTTATCATATTTTGACATAAAGATAAACAGAAGATTAATTTTGATTAAAATTATATTTATTTTTTAAATAATCTACAAAATATTTAGGATTTAAGTCTTCACCAGTTAATTTTTCCATTAATTCTTTTGGTTTCAAGCTACTTCCATACTTATGAATTTTATTAGTTAAATAATTATTTATACTTGTAAAATCACCCTCTAATAAAGCCTTATCAAGATCCATATCTTTTCTCATTTGGATTTCTATTTGAGAGGCATAAGCATTACCTAGGGCATATGATGGAAAATATCCAAATAAACCACATGACCAATGAACATCTTGTAAGATACCAAGGGAATTATTAGGAACATTTAGACCTAAATATTCTTTAATTTTTTCATTCCATATCTTAGGTAGGTCTTTTACATCAACTTCTTTATTAAAAATTAATTTTTCAATTTCATATCTTATCATTACATGTAAGGAATATGTGAGCTCATCAGCTTCTACTCTTATAAATGAAGCAACAGCTTTATTTATACCCTTATGAAAATCTTCTAAAGTAACTTTCTCAAATTCTGGGAAGGTTTTTTGTA
Organism: uncultured Fusobacteriaceae bacterium; assembly: GCA_964517235.1. Lineage (GTDB taxonomy): Bacteria > Fusobacteriota > Fusobacteriia > Fusobacteriales > Fusobacteriaceae > CAZFBB01. Next base: position 3,921 of record CAZFBB010000092.1, on the reverse strand, counting down.
ATTCTGGATACAATCCTTTCCAAAACGCATAGCTTCTACCAAATACATTTTCATAAATTCTACTTTGGGATTCATGTATACCCATTGATGAACCTTCACCAAGAGGTGTATTCGTAAGTTCATCAGATATGTTTTGCTCATATAACCCATGTCCACCTTCATGTAATGTACTGAAAATAGCAGAAGTAATATTCTTTTCATAATAATGTGTTGTGATTCTAACATCATTATTTCCAAAATTAAGTGTAAATGGATGTACACTCTCTTTTAAAAGACCTTTCGAAAAATCAAATTTTATATAATCTGCAACAAATTTTGAAAATTCTTTTTGCTTATCAATATCATAAAATTCTTTTAAAAATTCATCATTTATACTTTTTGATTTTCCCAACCCAACTTTTATTACTGGTACTAAATGTTCTCTCAAATAATCAAAGAATTCATCTAATTTTTCAACAGTCATACCAGGTTCATAATCTTCTAAAAGAGTATTATATGGATGTCCTTCATAACCTCTTAATTCTATAAATTTTAAATTGAAATCAACTAGTTTTTCCAAATAAGGTGCAAAATCCTCAAATCTCCCACTATCTTTTGCTTTAGTCCAAACAGCTTGAGCTTTGGCCTTAAAACTTTCATACTCACTAACTAATTCTTTAGAAATTTTCTCTTCTTTATTATACTCTTTAATTAGTTTTATAAGTGATTTTTGCTTTATCTCATCTAATTTATCAAAATTATCATTTAAATAATTTAATAATTCTTTTGTTTCTGAATTTATAAAGTTTTCAAAAGCTGCTTCAGATAATACTCCCAACACTTCAGAAGCTTTTTCTAAAGCTTTTTCAGGTGCTTCAGTTTCCATATCCCAATGTATCATTGAAATTGCATGTCTATATGCCCGACTTTTTTTTAATAATACTTCTAATTCATTTAATTTTTTATCTAACATCTTTCCCTCCACATATAATTATTACGATATAATTATACCATAATTACTTTAATTTAAAAAATCCTTGGCAAAAATAGAGACAATCTATATTAAAGTTAACAAACTTTTACATTAAATTTCACTTATATATCCTTCTTTCAATAAAAAGCAATAAAAAGTTTGGATTTATAATAAAACTAATTTTAACATAGTACACAGATATTATACAACTCTGAATAAGTTAAACAACATTTACACTCTAATATAGTTTTAGGCAAAAAGCATCTGAATCTAATTTAGAAAATAATATATCTAAGACTGTAAACCCTCACTAAATTTCAAAATTTTCTCTTTAGAAGTTCAAATAAATTAAATTTTTATTTAAATAAAAAATGTTTAAAACTTTAATTTATTTCTTAATTTATAATTCTTTATTCAAAAAGATACAATTCAAGTATCTAATAGATAATAAGTCTTTAATAACAAGGTTTTCTCTATTTTTTAAGCAATCTTTTACAATTTACTATCTCTACACCACTATTTTTCCCCTTGTCTTGGTAAATCAAATTATTACTTCTTTTATCATATATTTTAATATAAATTAATCCATCTATGCTCTCATGTATAGTACCAGTCATTTCTCCCTTTCTTGGAGAAGAAAGGGGTGCTTTATTTATTGAAACACCTTCTACTTCTAGACGATACTTCCTATCTAGTACAACTATTTTAACCCTATCTCCCTCTACTTCAACTTTTTTTATCTTAGCCCCAGTATAAGTAGCAAATACATAATAAGCCCTATTAAAATAAATAAACCCAAAAAAACCATTAAATTCTAGAGAACAAAATGGTATAGTTGCTAAAGAGAACATAAAAGAAGTTTCTATATCTTCAAAATTATTACTTTGTAACCAAATATATTCTTCAGGAAAACTACTACCCCAATCTTTTTCTATATACCCCTTTCCATTATCAAAATTGTATCTAATACCATTTTTTTCTAAGTAACCCCAAATGCTATGGCTAAGAGATAACAAACCATGATTACACTGCATAAAAGGAATATAACTAAAGGGTCCCATTATTGTTGGCATATAAATACTTGATCTTAAATTAATTAAATTTTTAAAATAAAATTCACCTTTCAAATCAAATTCTTTTATATTTATAGTGGCTTTTTCATATGAAAAAAAACTATCCCCTATGGTTACTTGAAAATAATCTTTATTGAAATTAATGTCTTTTTCTTTATACCTAAAGTACTTGCTTATCCCTTGTTTATCTATATACTGCAAAAAAAATTCTTTTTTGTTGTTTTTTATACTAACTCCAGGAATAAGAGCAAAAGCAAAACCATTTTGACTAACAAATTTTATATACCAACCTTCAAAATAATTTTTTTTATTATATTTTCCTTGAAAAGCATCTTTATTCATTAAATACTCCTTTGAATTTCTTTAATTTTATTTTCAATTAAAGATACTTTAAAAAATTGAAAAAATCAAATAAATAAACTATACTTTTTTAGTGCATTTTAAAGAGATTTGTGTTATAATAAATTATCTCATTATTGTAATTACAAATATTTAATTTTGTTAGGAGGGGAAAGATGAAAAAATATATTTTTAATAAGGAAGAATTAAATATATTAAAATTAGAAAAAATAGAAAAAGAGTTGCTATTTAGAAAGGTAACTAGAGAATTTTTTACACACGATGAAGATATACATCATATTAATTCTATAGCTGCCGTCAATATTGATTATGTTGATTTTAACAATGAAAAACAATCAAGAAAAATTGTAATACATAAAGAATACATAAAAGAAAGTTTTGGTTGGGAACTTGATTATGACGTTCATGACTATATTGAATGTGTTAATGAAACAGAGGAATTTAAAGAAGCAAGAAAAAAAGTTGAAAATTTTTACAAACAAATAATTAATGATTTTCAAATAAAATCTTAAAGCGAGACTCTAGAAAAATAAAATTTTCTCAAAAAAGTTTTATTAACTTTTTACTTAGATTTACCTATATAAGAAATTTAGATTAAGTTAACGAAAGGAACTTTAATAATTGTGAGTTATTTGAGCTTCTTAAAAGCAAGTTTTAAAATTTAATGACTATAACGATTACTTAATCTTATTTCTTATATGAGCACTTGATTTTCAATGAATAAGAAAGGATTCATCCCATGTAAATTCAGTTGTGTTCTTAAGACGTTATATTACTTTTGTATCAAGACAAAAGTAATGATGTTTTTTCAAAAAACTAATTGCTTGTCTTCAACCTAACTTGACTACTCGACTTTAAAAGTCGAGTTCTTTTCATATTTTGTAGAAATTGCTATTTGTTATATTTGGTCTATAAAAACTTTCAATCAAAAATTAAACAAATTGATACAAGCAAGCCCTATAAATTCTATATAGATTTTTACCTGACTTTAAATTTTTAATCATTTGAGCTTTTAAAGAACGAACTTTAAAATTTAATAAGTATAATGGTTATCTTATTTTCTACGCTTTCTTTAATTTTTTAAAAATTTTGTACAATAGATTTATTAAAAATCTTAATAACTTGATTATTTAAATAGTTAAATTCAGATTTCACTTGTTAATTTTATTTATTCAATAAGTTTCCCTCTTTAAAAAATAAAGTATTTATATCTATGAAAATTGTAGATATCAAAAGACAATCTAACCACTAGTATTTAGTAAATTTAATAATTTCAAACTATTATTTCTCTTAATAGATTATTTATAAAAAAAACAAACAAAAAAGCCGAACTATAAAGCCCAGCTTCCTAATTATTTGTCATTCATTTCAGCTTTGATATCATCAATTGCAGAATCAATTTCTTTTTTAGCTCCACTTAAAGACTCTGTAGCTCTTTTCAATCTAGCATTATCTTGTTTGATAACTTTGTTTTCAGCTACAGCAGCATCTTTTTTCATTTCAGTATTTTCTAATTTTTTACCAGAAACTTCCAAT
>CAZFBB010000091.1:0-12361 GCA_964517235.1 uncultured Fusobacteriaceae bacterium | reverse complement strand
ATAAAATATTAGATGGTATGGTAGAAATCAATGTAGCAGGAGATTTAAACTTTACAGGTTATACATATGATTCAGATAAAAAAACTTATAGTCAAACTCAAGGATTAAAAGCTTCAAGAAATGATTCTGTATGGTTAAAATACAAACCTAAATCAGTAGAAGGGTTAACAATTGGATTCTATCCATATGATTTACCATTCAAATTAGAAGTTGATGGATTAAAATTAGAAAATGACAAAAATGTTCCAGGAATTAAAGTAGAATATAATAGCTTTGCATTTACGTTTGGTTCAAGACAAGTAAAAGATAAAGCAGACAAACCAACTAATAGATTCTATGGACAAGTTGATTATGATTATAAAGGTGAAGGGTTTGGATTTGGAACTTCATTATTGTTCTCGACTCAAGAAACATCAGATAAAAAATGGAATCAAGAAATTACAGGTAAACCAATTAAATATGCTTTACATGTAGATGCTAATGTAGAATTAACAGATGCTATCAAAGTTGATGGAGAATTCTTAACAGGAGTAGCGGCTGAAGAAGGTTCAGATAATGGAATGGCAGCAAGAGTTAAAGGAGCTTATACTTTAAGTGAAACTGAAACTCCAGAAGGAACTTTAACTACTTCTACTTATGCAGAAGTAAAATATACTGCAGCAAAAGGTTCTGTATTAAAACAAGATAGAACTACTTTAGAAATTGGTGCAGAAGCTTCTCTTAACGAAATATCAATTAAACCTAACTTCAAGTTCGTAAGTGAAAAAGATTTAAAAGATTTCGAAGGTAAAGTAACGGATAATTCATTTGCTTTAGGACTTACTTTAGAGTACTCAATCTAATTAGTTAATTATAATTAAGATTAAAATATAGAAAGCAACTGCGGAAGTAGTTGCTTTTTTCTTTGTAGAGTAATTGTGTTTTTAAAAGTTTTATCACAGAGTTACAAAGAAAAGAGAGGTCTTATAGAGTTTTTTCAACTATTACTCTATTAAATATTAACTATTTTTACCACAGAGGCTATACGGTGAAAAATCCCTTATTCATATATATAAGATTAGCTTAATTAGTATAATTCGATGCCAAAAAGCTTTTTCAAGAGGTAATCTACGTAAATCTAGCGGTTAAAAAAGTTTTTCAACTACTCATCGCTGGTTACTTGTTATTAATCGTTACTATTAATTATTTATATGATAAATTTAATTGATTTAGATTGACAGGAAGGTTTATATATGTTAAACTTCCTAAAAGAAAAATAAAAGAGGAGAAAAGGATGAAGTTAGCAGTGCGATTATTTAGGGAAGTGATAACCAAATAGAATATTTATTATTGAGTATAAGTGTAGCTTGTTTGACTTTCCTATGGAGAAAATTTTATAAAAAACTATTTAAGTTTTATATATACAGAAGGAGTGTATATAAATCTTTGGTAGTTATTTATACAACTGGCATTTGTGCCAGTTTTTTTTATATTATCAATTATAAAATGAATTAGTAATATTTTTTAATTATTATAGAAAAGGACACGGTGATGAGATGGATTATTTTGAATTCTTGTATGCAAATACAGTGGATTATTTGAAGGTTTTATATGATATTTTTATTGCAGATGCAAGGTATATGTATATAGTTAAAGGGCTTACTTTCTCTATGTCGGTGACAGTATTAGCAGCATTTATTGGTATAGGAGTTGGGATATTAGTAGCGTTGATGAGATTATCAAAAGTAATAATCTTGGAAAAAATTGCTATGGCTTATATAGACCTTATCCGTGGGACTCCAGCTGTTGTACAGCTAATGATACTTGCTAATGTAATATTTGTAGGTTCTCTTAGAGAGACACCTAAACTTATTGTAGCGGGACTTGCTTTCGGACTTAATAGTGGAGCTTATGTAGCTGAAATAATAAGAGCAGGAATAGAAAGTCTTGATAAGGGTCAAATGGAAGCGGCGAGGTCTCTTGGGATGACATATAGTATGGCAATGAAGGAGATTATAATTCCTCAAGGGATAAAAAAGATACTGCCTACACTTGTTAGTGAATTTATAGTTTTACTTAAAGAAACTTCTATTGTTGGGTTTATAGGGGGAGTTGATTTGTTAAGAGCTTCGAAAATCATAACAAGCCAGACTTATAGGGGAGTAGAACCATTACTTGCAGTTGGTATAATATATTTAATATTAACAGGTATATTTACTAAACTAATGAGAAGAGTAGAAGGGAGACTGAAAGCTAGTGATTAAAGTTAATGATTTACATAAAAGTTTTGGAGAGTTGGAAGTATTAAAAGGTATAGATAAAGAGATAGAAAAGGGAGAAGTAGTAGCTATCATTGGACCAAGTGGTAGTGGGAAGTCAACTTTTTTAAGATGCCTTAATCTTCTTGAAGAGCCTACAAAAGGAGATGTGCTAATTGAAGGTGAAAGTTTGCTTCAGGGCAATGTAGATATAAATTTTATAAGACAAAGGGTGGGAATGGTATTTCAACATTTTAACCTGTTCCCACACAAAACTGTTTTAGAAAATTTAACCCTTGCACCAATGAAGGTAAAGGGAAAATCGGAAGAAGAAGCAGAAGAGATAGCAATGAAGCTACTCAAAAAAGTAGGACTTGTAGATAAAGCAAATGAGTATCCAAATAGATTATCTGGTGGACAAAAACAAAGAATAGCAATTGCAAGGGCACTTGCAATGGAACCTCATGTAATGCTTTTTGATGAACCAACAAGTGCTCTTGATCCAGAAATGGTAAAAGAAGTACTAGATGTTATGAGAAACCTTGCTAAGGAAGGGATGACGATGCTTATAGTAACTCACGAAATGGGATTTGCTAAAAATGTAGCTAATAGAGTATTTTTTATGGATCATGGAACAGTTTTAGAAGATGCAGAACCAAAAGAGTTATTTGGAAGTCCTAAACACAACAGAACGAAAGAATTTTTAGAAAAAGTTCTTAATCATTAGAATAGTGATAATTAAGTAGTTAGAAGTTGATTGTAGAAAATTTTTAATAATAAAGGAGAAAAATATGAAAAAATTAATAATGGGATTAGTAATTATAATAGGAGTATTTGTTGGTGCTTGTGGAGGAAAGGAAGAAAATAAAAAAATATATGTTGGAACTAATGCAGAGTTTGCTCCCTTTGAATACCTTGAAGGAGATAAAATAGTTGGTTTTGATATAGACCTTATAAATGAAATTGCAAAAGATGCTGGATTTGAAATTGAAATAGTAGATATGGAGTTTGATGGTCTGTTACCAGCACTACAAAGTAAAAAAGTAGATATAGTTATCGCAGGAATGACAGCTACAGAAGAGAGAAAAAAGGCTGTAGAATTTAGCGAAAGTTATTATACGGCTAATCAAGTAATAGTAACTAAAGAAGGTGTAGAAGGGTTTGGAAACTTTAATACTTTAGTTGGCAGAAAAATCGGAGTAGTACTTGGGTTTACAGGTGACCTTGTTGTATCGGAGATAGAGGGAGTAGAAGTGGAAAAGTTTGATTCAGCTTATGCTGGAATTATGGCTCTTTCTTCTGATAAAATAGAAGCAGTAGTGCTTGATAGTGAACCAGCTAAAAACTTTGTGGCTAAAAACGCAGGATTAAAGATAGTTGAGGGAGATGCTGAAAGCGAAGAGTATGCAATAGCAGGAAGAAAAGATAATAAAAAATTGATAGAAAGAATCAATGAAAGTTTGAAAGTCTTAAAAGAAAATGGAACATATGACCAGTTATTAAAAAAATATTTTTAGTGTTAGGAGATTTTGAAATGAAAGCAGTGCGAATAATTTTAATTTAATAGTTATTGATGCACAGTAGTTGACCTTGTCACTAGTGGCAAGGTCTTTTTTTACAAAAAAATAGGTAAAAAAGTAAGAAATTTAGGAATTTAATGAAGAAATCAAAGGAATTGGTAAAGATAATATAAGAAGGTACTTTAGATAGATTTTCATGGATAAAACAATGAATTGTATAATAAAATTTGATGGTATTATTATTTCTGAGTTTTATTTTGAAAGTAGTGTAATTAGGGTCAGATTTAAGGAGGAAACTATGAAGCTTTGGGGTGGAAGATTTGGTGGAGAAAGTAGTTCGCTTTTGGAAAAATTTAATCAATCAATAATGTTTGATAAAAGAATGTATGAAGAAGACATAATTGGCAGTATTGCTCATAGTAAAATGCTCGCTAAACAGGGAATTATTGGAGAAGAGGAAAAAGATGAAATAGAAAAAGGTTTGCTACAAATAAAAGATGAGATAGAGAGTGATAAATTTGAATTTAAGATAGAAGATGAAGATATACATATGGCAATAGAAAAAAGGTTGATAGCTATAGTAGGGGAAGTTGGAGGAAAGTTACATACTGGCAGAAGCAGAAATGATCAAGTAGCTTTAGATATTAGAATGTACCTTAAAAAAGAAGTTAATAATATTCTTAGTTTACTAACTGAATTAGGAAGTGTGCTAGTAGAGGTAGCTGAAAGAAATATAGATGTAATTATGCCAGGATATACACACCTTCAAAGAGCACAACCTATACTCTTTTCACATCATATTATGGCCTATTACGAGATGTTTAAAAGAGATATAGATAGACTTGAGGATGCTTATAAAAGACTTGATATTATGCCCCTTGGTGCAGGAGCACTTGCAGGTACGACATATAATTTGGATAGGCAATATGTAGCAGACCTTTTGGGATTTAGTAAAATTACTAATAATAGTTTGGACACAGTAAGTGACAGGGATTTTATTGCTGAAATAAGTTTTGGAATATCAATGATAGCAATGCATATGAGTAGATTTTCAGAAGAACTTATAATATGGTCAACTAGTGAATTTTCTTTTGTTCAAATGTCTGATAGTTATTCAACAGGTTCATCAATAATGCCACAGAAGAAAAATCCTGATGTAGCAGAGCTTATTAGGGGAAAGAGTGGGAGGATATATGGAAATCTAATTTCTATATTAACTGTAATGAAGGGATTACCACTTGCATATAATAAAGATACTCAAGAAGATAAAGAGGGGATATTTGACAGTATAGACAATATTAAAATATCTATAGAAATATTTGCTGAAATGATAAAAACTATGAAAATAAATGAGAAAAAGATGAAAGAAAGTATATATGAAGGTTTTAGTAATGCTACAGATATAGCAGATTATTTAGCTAAAAAAGGTATTCCATTTAGAGAATGTCATAAAATAGTTGGTCAATTAGTTGCTTATGCAGAAAAAGCAGGGGCATTATTAACAGATATAAGTATAGATGAATATAGGTCATTTAGCCCTTTGTTTGAGGAAGATATAATAGAAAAATCAACAATTGAAGCTTGTATTAATGAAAGGAAAACTTTTGGTGGAACAGCAAAAGTAGAAGTACTTAGACAAATTGAAGAAGCTAAAAAGTAGTTAATAAATAATGATTATAATTAATAGACAATAATGGGGGAGATAAAAATGAAAAAAGTAATATTAGCCTATTCTGGTGGATTAGATACATCGATTATTATACCTTGGTTAAAGGAAAATTACGATTTTGAAGTTATAGCTTGCTGTATAAATGTAGGGCAAGATGATGATATGGTAGAAGTAGAGAAAAAAGCGATAAGTAGTGGGGCTAGTAAAATTTATATAGAAGATATGAGAGAAGAATTTCTGAGAGATTATGCATTTAAAGCTCTTAGAGCTGGAGCTGTTTATGAAGAAAAATACCTATTGGGAACTAGTTTTGCTAGACCTTTAATGGCGAAAAGATTAGTTGAAGTAGCTCATAGAGAGGGGGCAGAATATATTTGTCATGGATGTACAGGTAAAGGAAATGATCAAGTAAGATTTGAAGTTGGAGTAGCTTCTTTTGATCCAACTATCAAAATAATAGCACCTTGGAGAGAGTGGGATATTAAATCTAGAGAAGATGCAATAGATTACGCACAGTCAAAAGGGATAAAACTTAGTGTGACCAAAGAGAAAATCTATTCTAGAGATCAAAATTTGTGGCATATTAGTCATGAAGGGGGAGATATAGAAGAATTAGATAAAGAGCATAATGAAGATGTACTTTATATGATGGTAACTCCACCAGAAAAAGCAAAAGATAAAGCTAGTTATGTAGAGATAGAATTTGAAAAAGGAGTGCCTGTTACAGTTGATGGAGAAAAATTAAGTGCTATAGATATGATGTTGAAATTAAACAAAATAGCAGGAGAAAATGGTGTAGGTGTAATAGATATAGTTGAAAATAGATTGGTTGGAATGAAATCTAGAGGAGTTTATGAAACACCGGGAGGAACAGTATTATATGAAGCACTTAAAGAACTAGAAAGTATCACTTTGGAAAAAGACGCTTTAGGGTTTAAACATATACTATCTAAAAAATATGCAGAGCTTGTGTATAATGGATTGTGGTTTAGTCAACTTAAAGAAGCAATGGATGGATTTATTGATAAATTACAGGAAAATACCAGTGGTAAAGTTAAGCTTAAATTATATAAAGGGAATATAAAAGTGGCAAGTAGACAGTCACCACATGCGCTTTATGATGAAGATGTTAGCTCCTTTGGTGCTAGTGATATGTATAATCATAAAGACGCAGAAGGCTTTATAAAATTATTTTCATTACCAAGTAAGATAAATGCATTAAAAAAATAATTAATTATTACTTTTATTAACTGAAAAAAAAGGAGAGAGATGGCTAAGAAGTAAAAAAATTATCTTATAAAAACAGTTGATGTTGGAAAACTTTTTTTATCATGAAATTTATTTAATAGCTAGTAGTAAGTAACGAGTAGTGGGGAAAAAACTAGCAGTGAGGAAATTACAGTGAAAAGTTAATAGTAAAAAAAGATTTTGACAAGAAATTATGTGAATATAACGAATACTAACAAACTTCTTTTTAAGGTAATTTATATGTAATATAAATAGGTTTAGTCATGAGAGGAATATGTGCTTTTAAAATTAAATAATTTTTTTTTATGTATATAGTTTGATTAAAATCAAGTTTCACAAATCTGTGGTGAAAGTAATAAATTTTTTAGCTTAATAGGTGTGAGGAGTATGGAGGAATTTAGTATTGTTGAAAAGTGTCCAGATGTTGATAGTTATAATCAGTTAAGAAAAATAGTTGGTTGGAGAAGTATTAATGGAAAGATGGCTGAAATAGGACTTGCAAAAAGACCAAATTATGGATGTGAATATAGACATGGAATGAATTTGTTGTTAAATAAAAATAGATAGTAGGAGGCAAGGATGATAAAAGTGGGTATAGTTGGAGTTAGTGGATATGCAGGAGCTCAACTATTATTATTGCTATTACAACATAAAAAAGTAGAGGTAGCATTTGTAGCTGCTCATAGTAAAGCAGGAGAAGATATACAAAATCTTTATGGAAACTTTGCAAAAATGTATGAAGAAAAATGTTTAACTTTTGATGAAGCATATGAAAAGTTAGATGAAATAGATGTAATATTTACTGCTTTACCACATGGTAAATCGGCAAAAACAGTAAAATTAGCTTTTGAAAAAGATGTAAAAGTAATTGACTTGGGAGCTGATTTTAGATTGGACAATAGGGAAGAATATGAAAAGTGGTATAAAGTTCCATTTCAAAATGAAGAACTTATAGATGAAAGTGTATATGGCTTACCAGAGATAAAAAGAGGAGAAATAAAAGATAAAAAAATAATAGCAAATCCAGGTTGTTATGCTACAGCATCTATATTAGGTACATATCCTTTGATAAAATATGGACTTGTAGATGAAAAAAGCATCATAATAGATGCTAAGTCAGGAACTAGTGGAGCTGGTAGAAGTGAAAAGATGCAGAATCTTTATTGTGAAGTAAATGAAAGTATAAAAGCTTATGCTTTAGCAAATCATAGACATACTTCTGAAATAGAACAAGAATTAACTAGGGTAGGAAAGGAAGAGATTAAAATATTGTTCACTCCACATTTAGTACCTATGAATAGAGGAATACTTAGTGTTATTTACGCTAATTTAAATGAGGGAATAGGCAAAGTAGAAGTCAAAGAAGCTTTTGAAAAAACCTATAAAGAAGAGTATTTTGTGAGACTTTTAGATACAGTACCAGAAACAAAATGGGTTAGAGGAACAAATTTTTGTGATATAAATTTTGAAATATGTTCTAGAACAAATAGAGTTATAGTAATGTCGGTTATAGATAATTTGATGAAGGGAGCTGCAAGTCAAGCAGTACAAAATATGAATATTTTGTTTGATTTTGAGGAAAAGGAAGGTTTAGAATTATTAGCTATGTTCCCATAGTAAAGTAAAAAGTAAAAGGTAAAAGTTTGGAATAATAAATTAATTAATTATAAATTAGAGGGAGTTATGATGAAGATATTAAATAATCCAAGCATTACAGATGTAGATGGTTTTCTTGCAAATGGTGTTGCTTGTGGAATAAAAAAAAGTGGTAAACTTGATATGGCAATGATTATAAGTGAAGTAGAAGCAGTTTGTGCAGCGGCTTTTACCACAAATAAATTTTGTGCAGCACCAGTCATTGTAGATAAAGAACATCTTAAAAATGAAAAGATTAGAGCAGTAGTGGTAAATAGTGGTGTAGCAAATGCTTGTACTGGGGATAAAGGTTATGAAGATGCTAAAACCATGGCTAAATTAGTAGGAGATAAGTTAGGAGTAGGAAAGGAAGAAGTTTTTGTACAATCAACAGGAGTTATAGGAGTTAATCTGCCTATGGATAAAATAGAAACGGGTATAGAAATGTTATTTGAAACTCTTGGAAAAAATGGAGATTTGGCAGCAAGGGGAATAATGACAACAGATTTGATTCCAAAGGTTTTTGGAGTAGAAGTAATAATTGATAATAAACCAGTAAAAATAATAGGAATGGCTAAAGGTAGCGGAATGATACATCCGAATATGGCAACTATGTTATCTTTTGTAGTAACAGATGTTAATATAGAAAAATCACTACTACAAAAAAGTTTTTCTGCAATAGTTGATGATACTTTTAATATGATTAGTGTTGATGGAGATACTTCTACAAATGATATGGCTATGGTCATGGCAAATGGTCTAGCTCAAAATAAGAAAATCATTGAAGAATCAGAGGATTATAAAGTATTTGCAAAAGCTTTGCAGAAAGTAAATGAAGAGTTGGCAAAAAAAATAGCTGAAGATGGTGAAGGAGCTACCAAATTCATTGAAGTAGAAGTGAATGGAGCAAAAAGTAAAAAGGATGCCAAATTAATTGCTAAATCAGTAGTTACAAGTAACCTTACAAAATGTGCTTTTTTTGGTGAAGATGCTAATTGGGGACGTATAGTTTGTGCTATGGGATATTCAGAAGCAGATTTTGAAATTAATAAAGTTAAAATTAATATAGTATCAAAAAGTGGAAATATTGTTGTAGCTGAAAATGGAAGTGGAATAAAATTTGATGAAAGCTTGGCAAAAGAAGTATTAGGAGAGAAATTTATTAAAGTAGAAATATCCTTATTAGATGGTGACGCTAATGCAAAAAGTTGGGGATGTGACTTAAGTTACGATTATGTAAAGATAAATGGAGATTATAGAAGTTAATAAAGGGGGATAAAATGTTATTAAAAGAAACAATTGAAAAAGCAGATGTGTTAATGGAAGCTCTTCCTTGGATGAAAAAGTTTAGAGGAGTAACTGTTGTTATAAAGTTTGGTGGAAATGCTATGGAAAATAGCAAATTTATTGAAGGCGTTATAGACGATATTATTCTTTTAAAATATATAGGAATGAACCCTATAGTTGTTCATGGTGGTGGACCTGCAATAAATGAAACTTTGAAAAAATTAGGAAAAGAAGCTACCTTCATAAAAGGAAATAGAGTTACCGATGGAGAAACTATGGAAGTAGTAGAAATGGTTCTTACAGGTAAAGTAAATAACGAATTAGTTGCTCTTATAAATAAAAAAGGAGGGAAAGCAGTAGGGATAAGTGGAAAAGATGGAGAACTTATAGAAGCAGAGAAAAAATATATTTATGATAAAGAAGAAAAAATAGATATAGGTCTTGTTGGAAAAGTTAAAAAAGTAAATCCAGAAATTCTCAAATCATTAGATGCAGAGGGGTATATACCAGTTATTTCTCCTGTGGGAGCAGACAAAGGAGGAAATACATATAATATAAATGCTGATTATGTAGCAGGAGAAATTGCAGGAGCAATTGGCGCAGATAAGTTTATTTTGCTTACAAATGTAAGGGGAATACTTGCTAATCCAGAAGATCCTTCAAGTTTATTTAGTACTCTTCATTATAATGAAGTAAATAAATTAATTAATGGAGGAATTATATCTGGTGGTATGTTGCCTAAGGTAGAAGCCTGTTTAGTAGCTTTGGAAAAAGGAGTACAAAGGTCACATATATTAGATGGAAGAATAAAGCATGCTTTACTTTTAGAAGTATTTACCAACGAAGGTATAGGAACAATGATAGAAAAAAAATAAAATAATTAACAAATGAGAGCAAGCTATTAATTATTAATTAAATAAGGGGGTGTATGAGGTTATGGTAAAAGGTAGAAATTTTTTGAAGTTGTTAGATTTTAATAAAGTAGAATTGGAGTATCTTCTTACTTTAGCAAAAGAGTTAAAAAAGGATAAAAAAGATGGAGTAGAAGGAGAATATTTAGGAAAAAAAAATATAGTAGTATTATTTGAGAAGGATAGCACAAGAACTAGATGTGCATTTGAAGTAGCAGCTTATGATCAAGGAGCTAATGTAACTTACTTGGGACCTCAAGGCTCGCAAATGGGAAAAAAAGAGAGTATAAAAGATACAGCAAGAGTACTAGGGAGAATGTATGACGGTATTGAATATAGAGGTTATGGACAAGAGAGAGTAGAAGAGATTGGAAAATATGCGGGAGTTCCTGTGTGGAATGGGCTTACAGATGAATTTCATCCAACACAAATATTAGCAGATTTTTTAACTATTAAGGAACACCTAGGTGGTGTTGAGGGGAAAAAACTAGCATATTTCGGAGATGCAAGAAATAATACCTCTAATTCATTAATGATAGGTTGTGCTATTATGGGTATGGATTATGTAGCTTGTGGACCTGAAGACCTTCTACCCTCTGATTTCCTATTTGATATAGCAAAGGAACTTGGGAAAGTAAGCGGAGCTAATATTACATTAGAAGCAGACCCAGTAGAAGCAGCAAAAGGAGCACATGTATTTTATACAGATGTATGGGTATCTATGGGGGAAGGAAAGGAAGTTTGGCAAGAGAGAATAAACAAATTAATAAAATACAAAGTAACAGAAGAACTTATGAATTATGGAGAAAAAAACTCTATATTTATGCACTGTTTGCCTGCATTTCATGATACAGAAACAACTGTAGCAAAAGAAATAATGGAAGAATTTGGGATAGATGAAATGGAAGTGAGTAATAGTGTTTTTGAAGGAAAAAAATCAGTAGTTTTTGATCAAGCAGAAAATAGACTGCATACGATTAAAGCAATAATGGTAGGAACTTTGGGAGGAAGATAGTATGAAAAAAGGAATAATACTAGTAATACTTGTAATGTTAGTGGTAGCATGTGGGAAAAAAGAGAAAAAAGTCTATTACATAGGTTTAAGTGCAGATTTTGCTCCATTTGAATACAGAGAAGGAGATAAAATTGTTGGATTTGATGTAGAATTGGCTGATTTAATATCAAAGGAATCAGGATTACAATTCAAAATTGAAGATATAGCTTTTGCAGGTTTGTTACCAGCTTTACAGACAAAAAAAATAGATATTATCCTTAGTGGTATGAGTGTAACAGAAGAGAGAAAGAAAGCAGTGAACTTTAGTAATCCTTATTTTGACATTGCTCAAGTAATGATAGTTTCTAAAGATAACAATGAAATTATTAATGAAGCTAGTTTAAAAGGGAAAAAAGTGGGAGTAGCTCTCGGAACAACAAGTGATACTTTGGCTCAAGGAATAGAAGGAATAAATCTTGTACAATATGATAAAGCTTTTGGTGCTATTATAGAATTGAAAAATAGAAAATTAGATGTAATTATATTAGATGAGCAACAGGCAAAAAATTTTGTTAAAGCTAATGAAGGGTTAAAAATAGTAGAAGAAAAGTTGCAAATAGAGCAATATGCTATGGCATTTAATAAAGACAATGAAGAATTACTTAATAGGGTAAATGAATCTTTGGACAAAATTATTGGAAATGAAGAATATAAAGCATTAATGGTTAAATATATCAAATAATTTTAGTTCTCGCTATAATGCGAGAACATTTTTTTTAGTTGATAATTAATAGTTAATAATTAAAAACCCTCTCTACAGCCCCCTAAATAATCCGGACTAAAAATAAAGAGTTGACTTA
>CAZFBB010000090.1:0-12369 GCA_964517235.1 uncultured Fusobacteriaceae bacterium | reverse complement strand
TTAAAATGGCTGGATTTGCACAATACAAATATCCAAATGCTAAATTAAGATATGCAAAAATAGCTGATTTCTTGAACTTAGGTGGAAAAACTGAAGATGAAAAAGTAGAAAAATTAGTAGATAAAATCGAAAATTTCAAAGTTACTTTAGGAATTCCTTTAAGTTTACAAGAGTATGGAATTAATGAAGCTGAATTCTTAAGCAAAATAGATGCAATGGTAGAAGATGCATTTGATGATCAGTGTACAGGAGCTAATCCTAGATATCCATTAATGGCTGAGTTAAAAGAAATGTACTTAGCTGCATATTATGGTCCAAAAAAATATGCTGATATGAAAAAAGCTGAAGAAAAACCAGTTAAAAAAGACAAAAAAGATAAAAAATAGTATATAATTTCTTTATATAAAATTGATTGATTAAAAGAGGGTGGCGGAAGCCAGTCTCTTTTTAAATGTTCAGGAAATTAAAATTTAATATTAATTAATATCCAAAAATTTTGAGTTAGAGTTAAAGCGTTATTAGAATAGATTTTTAATTGCTAATGTTTGGTAAAAAAATTACTCTGTGGTATAATTTTATTAGGGGAAGAAATATTTATGAGGAGGGTTTTATGTTTTTTAATAAAGTTAGTAAAGTTTTGGAGAATGAAAGAGATAGAGCTGTTGAAAATGCTAGGAAAGAAAGAGAGCAGTTGGAGAAAACACTTGTTGAAATTGAAAAATTGAGGGAAGTAGTTATTTGTTCACTTGATACCAATGAAGGAATAGATTATAGATTAATAGAAGCTGTTAGAGAGACATCGGATAAATTATCAAATTTGAGTTACAGTATGGAAGTAACTATAGAAAATATGGAAGGTGTAGTTGTAGGTATAGCAGAAATTACAGAACAATCTGAGAATCTTAATAAAATAGTGGAGAAAACCAATGAAACTATTAATAGGGGAAATAAAGTAAATGATAATTTAGTAAAGCAAATAAATGAAACAGACAATAGTTTAGATTCTATATCAAAAACTATAAATAATCTTGAAGAAAATTCTGAGAAAATAAAAGTTTTTACAGGGAAAATAAATGATATTTCAAGTCAAACAAATTTATTAGCGTTAAATGCGGCAATAGAAGCAGCTAGAGCAGGAGAAGCAGGTAAAGGTTTTAGTATAGTGGCTCAAGAGGTGAAAAAATTGTCTCAATCAACTCAAGAAGCAGCAACAGAAATTGAGGAGGAATTGCAAAAATTAGTTTTGGAAATAAAAGAAACTGTTAAGAGAAGTGAAGAAAGTAAGAGAGTGTTAGCTAGTGGAATGAAATTAGTAAGGGAAACAAAAGAAATTTATGGAAAATTAATTAATTTAGATAAAGAATTACAAAATGCTTCTAAAAGTATATATACAAGTCTAGATAGAGGAGCTATGGGTGTTGCTAAGGTGGCAGAGGAAGTAGAAGAGATAAAAGAAAATATTGATGTAGTGTCAAATAATGTAAAAGGATTAGAAGAAGGTATTAATATAGAATCAGAGAGTTCTTCATTATTACTAAAAATAAATGAAGCTTTTGACAATATAAAGAAATAGAGGTGAGTTATGGAAAGGGTAAAATTAAGTGATACATTAGAAGTGTCGAAAATCATCCATGGATGGTGGAGAGCAGAAAGTTTTGAATATAACTTAGAGGAAAGGATAGACTTTGTTGAAAAGTTAATATCTATGGGTGTAACAACTTTTGACCATGCAGATATTTATGGTGGAGGTATATGTGAAGAGTTATTTGGAGAAGTTTTAGAAGCAAAACCTGAATTAAGAGAAAAGATTGAAATAGTTACTAAATGTGGAATTAGATTTATCCATCCTAATATGCCAAAAAATGATGGTCATTATTATGATACTGGTTATGAACATATTTTGTATACTGTTGATAAATCACTTAAGGGTCTTAAAACAGATTATATAGATTTATTACTTATACATAGACCTGATATGTTTTGTAATCCAAAAGAGGTAGCAAAAGCTTTTAAGTTTTTGAAGGAAAGTGGAAAAGTAAAAAACTTTGGGGTATCTAATTTTTTACCTGAAGACTTTGAAATGTTAAAATCATATTTAGACTTTCCATTGGTAACAAATCAATTGGAATTATCAGTGGTTTGCTATGATAATTTTGCCAATGGAGCTATTAGTAATAGTATGAAACATAGAATAAGTCCTATGGCTTGGTCTCCCTTGGATGGAGGAAATTTGTTTACTCAAGAGGGTGGAAAATATGTAAGACTTCGTAAAGAACTTGAAGAAGTACGTGAGGAAATAGGAGCTAGTGGAATAGATGTAGTAGCGTATTCGTGGTTGCTCAGTCACCCTAGTAGTATATTACCTATAGTAGGTTCTGGAAAGATAGAGAGAGTAAAAAGCGCAATAGAGGCATTAGAAGTAAAACTTAGTCGAAAAGCTTGGTTTAAATTGTTAGATGCTTCTAGAGGATATGAAGTACCGTGATTATAGTTAAAGTTTTTTTATGGAGATGTACTTGTGACATCTTTTTTTCTTTAGGAAATTATACTTTTCAATATTGGCTGTAAATATGAGTAAAAATTTAAGTGAAAATTAAATTTGAAAGGAATAAAGAAAACTTGAATGACAAAAAGAGCATTTTTTTAAATGCTTTGAAATAAACTATGAAAGTAAGCTACTATGTGTTTGATTCATTATTAAAAATACTAAAGATAATGCCATATTTATGGTGCCATGTATTCAATAAAATCATTTCAGTAGAACATATTGGACAGATAAAAGGGTTAACCTCATAAGTCATTTTTAATCTTAGAGCATAATTAATTTTTGATTTCTTTCAAAAGAGAGTTAAATACTATAAATTCAAATCTAAAAAAAATAACATCAAGTCTCATACAACTAAAAATACTAACAACTCAATAAGAAATGAAGAAAATATGTTAAATTTCCCAAAATTAGGATTATTAAAAACTAAGTTTCATAGATAAATAAAATACCTCAAAATTATAAAATATTATCTGATAATATTAGCCAAGCGTCAACAGGTGCTTACTTTGTTAGTATTACAACTGAATTTGAAAAAGAAATAATTCAAGTTTCAAGTGATAATAACATAGTAGGTTTAGATTTTTCAGATTGTTAGAATCTAAACTTGTTAAAGCACAAAAAAACTATTACATATAGTAAAATTTTCAAAGAATTGGTATAAACAAAAAACTAAAGTAGCAAAAATATGCTATAAAATTAAAAACTTAAGACTTGATTTTTTACACAAACTATTTAGCGAAAGATAGATAAATTCCATCCATCAAGTAAAACCTGTTTTGTTTGTGATGCAGTAAAACAAGACCTGAAACTATCAAATAGGATATATACTTGCCAATGTAGTAATTCGATAGAAGAGATCTGAACGGGTCTATTAACATAAAAAATCAAGATAAGTTGTTGTTAAAATTTAAATAGAAACAAAGTAGGGCTTACCCCTAGAGCATCATAGTAACCATTGGGGTGCTTACATCCTAAGAAGCTCTTTCAAAACTCTTATATAGGTTTAGTGGTGGAGCATATCACTAAAAAGAAATATTTAAAAGGCTAATGGCAAATAAATGCTTTTAACCTCTCTTTTTATAGAAAAATCAAGAATGAGTAAATTTTTTTGCAACGAATTGTGCTAATTATACGAATAGTTTTTTCAACTGCTAATTACTAGTTGCTAGCTATACCATTATTCCTTACTATATATTAACTATTAATTGTTTTTTTTGTTTTTATATTCTTTTTTTAGTAAAAAATTATGTTTAGATTCTTTTCTTAAAAGACTACAAAGAGCTGTGAAAAATGTGTTATAATTGGGTATAAAAAAAAAGGGGTGGATTATGGCAAAGAAAAAAACATATGAAGATAATATAGCTGAGATAGATAAAATAATAGAAAAACTTGAAAGTGGAGAGTTAACCCTTGATGAATCAATAAAGGAATATGAAAAATCAATGAAATTAATTGAAAAATGTGGAAGTATGCTAGAGGAAGCAGAAGGGAAAATTAGAAAAATTACTCTTAAAAATGGAGAAATAGTAGAAGAAAACTTTGAGTAGGGGGGAATAATGAAGGAATACTTAGGAAAAAAAAAGAATTTTGTTGAAGAAATACTGAAAAATCATATCAGTGAAATAACCTATCCAGAAGTAATGGCCAAAGGGATGGAGTATGCTTTACTTAATGGTGGGAAACGGATTAGACCTATTTTGCTTTATATGACACTTGAATTGTTAAATGCAGATAAAAAATATGGAGAGGGCTTTGCAAGTGCTATAGAGATGATACATAGTTATTCTTTAGTACATGATGATCTACCAGCTCTTGATAATGATGATTATAGACGTGGAAAACTTACTACTCATAAAAAATATGGAGAAGCTAATGGAATTTTAGTTGGAGATTCATTACTTACATATGCTTTTTATGTACTAAGTAGCAAAAGTAATGGGCTAGGAGCGGAAAAAATAGTAAAACTTGTTCAATTGACATCTAAATATGCTGGTGTACAAGGAATGATAGGTGGTCAAGTGGTAGATATTGAATCTGAAGGGAAAAGGATAGATTTACCACTTTTGCAATACATACACACACATAAAACAGGAATGATGCTTCGTCTGCCAGTAGAAGGAGCAACAATTATTGCTAATTGTAGTGAAGAAGAAAAGGAAGTTTTGGTAAAATACGCTGATTTAATAGGTTTAGCTTTTCAAATAAAAGATGATATATTAGATATAGAAGGAACTTTTGAGGAAATAGGAAAACCTATTGGAAGTGATTTGGAATTGGAAAAATCTACATATCCATCTATATTTGGCTTAGAAGAAACAAAAAGGATGTTAAATGAAAAGGTAGAAGAAGCAATAGAGCTTATTAAGAATCAATTTGGAAATAGAAGTGAGAACTTTGTAGAATTAGCTATGTATATAAAAAATAGAAAAAAATAATCTGATTATCTATAGTTTAGGTGGTGAGAAAAGTAGAAGTAGTAAAGAAACTATGTAAAGATATAAAAAATCTTGGAGGAAAAGCTTATATTGTTGGTGGTTATGTGAGGGATAGATTACTTCAAGAAGAAACAGATGACATAGATATAGAAGTTTTTGGAATAGAACCTTCTACTCTCGCAAAAGCTTTAGATAAAATTGGTAAGTGGAAAAGGGTAGGAACCTTTGAAATCTATCTTTTGTTAGGCAAGTATGAAATATATCTAGCAAAAAATAAAAATGGAGCTATTCTTGGTAATGAGAAGATAAAAGAAGCAAGTAGAAGAAGGGATTTGAGTATAAATAGTATTTATTATGATCCATTAGAAGAAAGATATATAGATAGTAATAATGGAATAAATGATCTTTTTAATAATCTTCTTAGATATGTAGATGAAAGGGAATTTTTAGTTGATCCCTTGAGACTTTTAAGAGTTTATACTTTTTTGGTAAGATATCCTAAATTTGTTTTGGATAGAAAATTGAAAGAAGCTTTGATTATTAGTAAAAGTAATATTAAAGTAGTGAAAAAAGAAAGATTTCAAATTGAATTTGAAAAAATTCTTTTAAAAGGGAAAGATTTTGATAAAATTATTGAAATTGAAGAAGAGATTGGTCTATTAAGGGAAGGTTTTCCCATGGTTAATTGGAATAGAATACCTTGGAAAAAACTAATCTATGACAACAGAACATTTGAATTATCACTTTTAATACTTCTTTCAAGAGAAGAAAATTATTTGGAATTTTTGGAGAGTATTACATATAATAGGAAGCTTATAGTAGAAGTTTCAAAGGATATAGTTGCTTATAAAGAATTATGTTTAGGTATCAGTGATTATGAATTAAAAAAGATAGCTTTAAAATCTAACATAGAAAGAGTTTTTAAATGTTTTGAATTAATAAAAGAATTAGATATAAAAGACATTAGAAAAAGATACAATTTGTTTAAAGAGAAATTAAAACCCCTTGTTAAAGGTAGGGATCTTGTAAAAATAGGTTTTAAAAATGGAGAAAAATTAGGGGAAGTATTAGAAATTATATTTGATATGCAACTGAGAGAAGAGATTAAAAATAAAAGTGAAGGATTAGCTTACGGGGAAAAAGTGTTAAAATATAGACAAAAAAATTGAAATATGTTAGTATTTAGTAGGTTAAAGATAGGAGAAAAGATGCGAAAAAGAATCATTTTGACAATTTTTAGTATGATTATACTTGGGTGTACCCCTATTCAGAGATATGATAAAGTATTTAAAAAAGGATACAAAAATTCTAGAGTATATAAAGATTTTGAAGAAAAGGTTCTAGATGAATCTAATATTTATTATAAATTAGATAAAAAAATTAGAAAAACTCATGGAGAAGAGTTAAGATATTTTGTTGAAAAAAAAGGAGAAGAACTTATACTTTATCTTTCAATAAAATACAGAGGAAAAGATTGGCTTTATATGAAAGCCATTGAGTTTGAAAATGAAAGTAACAATGAAAGTTACCTTTTGGATTTTTATGAACACAAACTTTATAAAGCTCTTTGGAAGGACAAAACTACATGGAGTCTAAAAGTAGAAGAGTATCTCGCATTTCCACTTAATATGGAAGAAATAAAAGAGATTAATAAATATTTGACTTTGGAAGATGTAAAAATAACACTTTATAGTGATTATGATGAAAGAAATCACGTTAGGGGATTAAGTCAAAAAGAAAAGGAATATATGCTTAAAACGTTTGCTTTTTATCAAGATGTAAAAGAGGAGATGCTGAAAAGGGTAGAGGAGCAAAAAGAAGATAAGGTTATAGATAAGAATATGGAAGAATTCTTGAAAGAACAAGAAGAGGGAATTTTGTATGAAGAGGAAAGTTTAGAAAATGATGTAGAAGCTATAAAAGCTAATATCCAAAGTGTTAAGGAAGCGGATGGAGAAGATATTCAGGAAGAAATTGAAGGAATAGAAGAAAAAATTGATAATATTGGAGTTTTAGATAAATAGAGAAAGGAAGTACAAAATATGGCAATTACTTTGAAATATTTCCTGCTTGGAGAAGTTGGAGGATTTAATAAACAAACTGGAAGAATGGATTTGGGAGGGATATTTGATGTAGTAACATCTCCAGTATTCCCTATGCAAATACCTCAAGTGGTAGCTCTAGTAGGTTTTGATGGTGTTGAAAGAGATACTATGTTTGAAATAAGAGTAAATGGATCAGACAATGAGTTAATAGGAAAAGCAGAAATTGGCGTAGCTGGAACATTAACTGGATTAACGGCTAAACAAGCGATACAGTTACAACAATTACCTTTAATGAATAGAGGGAAATATACAGTAGATATATTAGAAAAAACTCAGGGTGGCTTTAAATTTATTGCGAGCACAGACATGTTTACAGCAATGTATCCGCCAAAAAGAAACTTTAAAGATGGTGAAATAGAAGAAATATTATCTAAAAAAGAAGAGTTGATTACTCAAGTGAAAACAGATTATAGAGCACCTGGATCTGAAATACTTTTTAAATTTCAACTAAACCTAGATGAAAGTGCTCCTATTGAAGAGGGATATGAAGGATTTCCAGCAAATGATGTTTTAGTAGTAGATGGAAAGGAACATGATTTAACAGGTATTAGAAGAAATATTGAGTGGATGTTTGGAAGGCCAAAACCTAAAAAAGAAGATGAAGTAGAGAAAAATCAAGTAAATTAATATGGAAGCTAATCCAAAAGATTAGGCGTTTTAGAAACAAATATAACAAATATAACTCCTTTAAAAAGGAGGTTATATTTGTTTTTTTATTTAGTTGTATTTATATAAGAAATTTAGAAATTAATCTTATCTCTTACATGAGTATTTGATTTTTAATGAATAAGGAAGGATTTGTACTGTAAAGTGTGATATGCTCTCTCTTAAGTAAAGGGAAGGAGTTTTATTAAAATAATTTAGATAAAATTAGTAAAATTGGTATATGGAAGAAAAATTAAAAATATAATTGTATATTCTGTATTATTGATTATTTTAAAAGTGTAGAAAAAAGAGGGTTAAATTTGTTATTTGAAAGAAATTCTTTATTTAAGAATATATTCTTTGATATTTAGTGAAATTTTGATAGAATTGTTACGAGATAAATAAGTATATTGTTAAGGGTTTAATTATATAAGGGAATTTTATTTGTTTCAGTAATAGTACTGGTTTTAATACTAAATATATAATTTAAGAACTTTGTAAATTAAAGTTATTAAATTTTAATATAATTTATATTTTTAAATTATTATTTTTTTTTAATTAAAAGTAATCAATAAATTTTGACCTTTGATTTTGTTGAGTTTTAAAGAAAGATTTTAATCTGAAAATAGAGATATATTAGAGAGAAATTTCAAATAACTGATGTTATTTGAAAGGATATATTCCTTTAAGGAGTATAAGAACATTAAGAAAAATTTTAACTAGCAGATTTTCAATTGTATTTGAAAAAAAATATAAATTGAAATATAATGTACGAAATATGTTTTTAGGTGGTTTGAAATGATTTATAATTTATTATTATTCTTATTATATCCATTTATTATTGTTTATAGCATATTTCATAAAAAAACTAGAGATTTTTTTGTGAAAAGGTTATTTCAAAATTTTGATATTGATGGTGATTATGTTTGGTTTCACATGGCTTCTGTAGGAGAGGTTAATTTATCTGAACCGTTAATTAGAAAATTTGCTAACTATAATGAATATAAGATTATGCTAACTGTTATGACCGATACAGGTTATAATGAAGCACAAAAAAAATATGGTAATATAGCAGATATCTTTTATTTTCCAATAGATAATATATTTGTTATAAGAAAAATACTTAAAAAAATCAGTTTGAAAAAAGTGATCCTAGTAGAAACAGAAATTTGGCCAAATCTCATTAACGAAGCATATAAACATGCAAGTATTTCTATAATTAACGGTAGGATATCAGATAAATCTTTTAATTCTTATAAGAAGTTAAAATGGTATTTAAAGGGTTTATTTGATAAAATTAGTTATTTTATTATGCAGACTAATGTTGATATGATAAGAATCGTAGAACTTGGGGCAAAAGAAGAAAAAGTCTTTAATTTTGGAAATATGAAGTTTGATATACAACTTAATCAATTTACCAAGGAAGAATTATTGGAGTTAAAAGAAAGATTTGGAATAGGTAGTTCAAAGGTTTTTGTAGCAGGAAGCACAAGAGAAGGAGAGGAAGAGTTTTTACTTGAGGTTTTTGATAAACTAGATGGTTATAAACTTATTTTAGTCCCAAGACACCTTGAAAGACTTGGAGAAATAGAAAAGTTATTGGCTAAAAGGAATTATACTCTTTGGTCAAAGGAGGAAAAGGGTAAAGATATTATTTTAGTAGATAAAATGGGAGTACTTAGAAAGTTGTATGCCCTTTCAGATATTACATTTGTAGGTGGAACTCTTGTTAATATTGGCGGACATAGTTTATTAGAACCTTTGTTTTATATGAAATTGCCTATATTTGGTAAATTTACTCAAAATGTAAAAGACATTTCAAATGAAATAATAAAAAGAGAGATAGGTTATAGGGTGAGCAATCTAAATGAATTTTTGGAGGCTATAAAAAAGGTAGAAGCTAATATAGAAAATAATGATGAAATAATTAAATTCTTTAGTGAAAACAATAAAGTTTGTGATAAAACCTTTGATCTGTTAATAGATACTATTTGACTAAAAGGATATTAAATTATCCTTTTTTATTTTTTTATGTTATAAATTTTATATTATTTAAATTAATATATACGTTCTTTTTTTGCAATAAATTTAGTAGAATTTATAAGAAAAGTTATTTATCTAACTTATAAAAATCTTTTTAATGTAGAAAAATCAATAGTAAATTTGAAAGCGTTAAGGTAATATGCTTGACAAAAATTGATAAATTTTATAGAATAGCAAGTAAAAGAGTAATAAGGAGGCATGACTAAATGTGGGAAAATTTTTTTGATAGTCCCAAAAAAACATACAATCCATATATGGAAAAGATGAAGGACTACCCAAAATATATAGCTTGGAATAAAAAAGAGATGAATGGACTAAAATCAAAGTGGAAAGAATATTTTGGAAATGATAATGATATATATTTGGAAATAGGTAGCGGACAAGGTAACTTTACTGTTGCAAATGCTATGAAGTTTAAAGATAGAAATTTTATGGGAATAGAACTAAGATTTAAAAGATTAGTATTTTCAGCAAGAAAAGCTAAAAAAAGAAGTTTGAATAACATTTTGTTTGTAAGAAGATGGGGACAAGAAATACCAGAATTTATTGGAGAAAATGAAGTGGCTGGTATGTATATTAATTTTCCTGACCCATGGCCAGGTAGAGAAAAAAATAGGATAATTCAAAAAGAGCTATTTGAAAATACTTTGGATAAAGTAATGAAAAAGAATGGAAAGCTATTTTTTAAAACAGATCATGATGGTTATTATGAAGATGTACTTAAGTTAATGGAGGAAATAAAGGGATATAGTATTATATATCATACAGATAATTTACACAAAGATCCTAAAAATGAAGAAAATTTAAGAACTGAATTTGAGGATTTATTTACAAAGCAAGGAATAAGAACAAAATATATAGAAATAATTAAAGAAAATTAGGTCTGTAAAGAAAATACACTTGACAAACTTTTGTATTTATAATATAATCTAGGAGCTGAATATGGAATTAAAAGAATTTATGGAAATATCAATACTACTTGGATACTATAAAAATCTTTTGAGTGATAAGCAAAAAGAGTATATGATTAAGCACTTTGAAGAAGATTATTCTTTGTCAGAAATAGCAAAAGAATATGAAGTAAGTAGACAAGCAGTTTATGACAATATTAGACGTGGAATAAAAATTCTTAAAGACTATGAAGAAAAATTATCTCTTTATAAAAGAGATGAGAAAATATTTAATAGTCTAAAGGAATTAAGAGAAAACCTTTCAGTTGAAAAACTAGAGGAGATCATTGCTAATCTAGAGTTTTAAAGAGGTGTTTAGATGCTTGATAATTTAGGAAACAGATTTCAGGATATATTTAAAAAAGTAAAAGGTAATGGTGTTTTGAATGAAAAAAATATTCAGGATGCTTTAAGGGAAGTAAGATTAGCATTATTAGAAGCTGATGTTAATTATAAAGTTGTAAAGGATTTTGTTGCGAGAATCAAAGATAAAGCTATTGGAGAGGAAGTAATAAAGGGAATAAATCCTTCACAACAATTTATTAAGATAGTTCATGATGAGTTAGTTGAGCTACTTGGTGGAACTAATGCAAGACTTACAAAAGCTGTCAAAGGGCCAACAGTAATAATGTTAAGTGGACTGCAAGGAGCAGGGAAAACAACTTTTGCTGCAAAACTAGCAAAGTTTCTAAAGAAAAAAGGAGAAAGACCTTATTTAGTAGGAGCGGATATATATAGACCAGCAGCTATGAAGCAATTGCAAGTATTAGGTGATAGTATAGGTATACCTGTATTTGTAATTGAAGGTAGTAAAGATGCTGTTGATATATGTCAAAAGGGTTTAGAAGAAGCAAAAGAAAGAAATTGTAACTATGTTATCCTAGATACAGCTGGGAGACTACATATAGATGAAACACTTATGGATGAACTTAAATCTATAAAGAAAATAACAAGACCACAAGAGGTTTTATTGGTAGTAGATGCAATGACTGGACAAGATGCAGTAAATGTTGCAAGTAGCTTTAATGAAGCATTAAATATTGATGCAGTAGTACTTACCAAATTAGATGGTGATGCGAGAGGTGGAGCGGCTTTATCAATAAAATCAGTTGTTGGAAAACCAATAAAATTCATTGGAGTTGGAGAAAGACTAGAAGATATCGAATTATTTCATCCAGATAGGCTTGCTTCAAGAATACTTGGAATGGGAGATGTAGTTTCTTTAGTAGAAAAAGCTCAAGAAGTAATAGATGAAGATGAAGCTAAAAGGTTAGAAGAAAAACTTAGAAAACAAGAGTTTGACCTTGCTGATTTTTTAAAGCAATTACAAGGAATTAAAAAGCTTGGACCATTGGGGAATTTACTAAAGATGATACCAGGTGCAGGAAATATAGGAGATATTGCTCCAGCTGAAAAAGAAATGAAAAAAATTGAAGCTATTATTCAATCGATGACTTTGGAAGAAAGAAGAAAACCAAAAGTTATTAATGCAAATAGAAAAAAGAGAATTGCAAAAGGTTCTGGGACTCAGGTGTCAGATGTAAATAAATTACTAAATCAATTTGAACAAATGAAAAAAGTAATGAAGATGTTAGGTGGAGGAAACTTGCCTGGTATGGGAAAAATGCCAAAATTTCCAGGGA